>JAJZSX010000303.1 GCA_021849435.1 Actinomycetes bacterium
GACCCGTCGTGGCAGGTCGGACCGTCGGGCTGGGCCCGCACGATCAGTGCGTCGTCATCACAGTCTGGCACCACCTCGACCACGCGTAGGGTGTTGCCCGACGTCTCGCCCTTCTTCCATAGACGCTGGCGCGACCGGGAGAAGAAGTGCACGTATCCCGTGGACCGGGTCAACTCGAGTGCCTCGTCATCCATCCAGCCGAGCATCAGTACCCGTCCGGTTCCGTCATCTTGCACGATGGCCGCTCGTAGTTCGCTCACGTCACTCCTTCCAGGGGCGTAGTTGCACGCCGCACTTTTCAATGGCTCGGCGCAAGCCGGGCAGCCCGGCGGGGTCCTCGTGGACGATGGACGCGATGAGTGCCGCGTCGGTGACCGCGAGTGCGTCGGCGACGTGTTGCGCGCTGCCCGCGCCCCCCGAGGCGATGACCGGGACCGGGACCGCCGCGCGCACCGCCGCCGTGAGTGCGAGGTCGAATCCCTCGCGGCGGCCGTCGTGGTCGATCGAAGTGAGCAGGATCTCTCCCGCGCCCCGTTCGGCCGCCTCGCGGGCCCACTCGACGGTGCGACGAGCCGTGGGCGTGCGGCCGCCGTGGGTGTGCACGACTCCGCCGCCGCTGTCGATGGCGACGACCACTGCCTGGGAACCGAACCGGTCGGCGATGGCCTGAATCAGTTCGGGTGAGGCGACGGCAGCTGAGTTGAGCGACACCCGATCGGCGCCGGACTCGATGATGCGCGACGCGTCAGCGACCGTGCGCACGCCGCCGCCGACCGTGAAGGGGATGTCGAGGACGTCAGCCACGGCGCGCACGACCGAGGTCATCGTCGCGGCCTCGTCGGGTGTGGCCGTGATGTCAAGCAGGACGAGTTCGTCGGCGCCGCCGGCGCTGTAGTGGACGGCCAGCTCAACGGGGTCACCCACGTCGCGCAGTCCGACGAAGTTGACGCCCTTGACCACGCGCCCGTGGGCGACGTCGAGACAGGGGATCAGACGAGGGAGAGGCACTGGTCCAAGAACGCGAGGCCCGCGGGCCCGCTCTTTTCGGGGTGGAACTGGACGCCGAGGAACGAGCCGTGCGACACCGCGGCCGTGACCCCTTCCGCGGTGGCCACCGCGGCCGGGGTGACCGCGCCGAAGGAGTGCGCGAAGTAGTAGGCCTCGCCCCACGGGTCGACCATCGACCAGCCGAGGCGCGGCACCCGCTCGTCACGCAGCCGCACGACCCGCCCGGGCACGATGCCCAGGCCCATGACGCCACCGTCCTCCTCGCTCGACTCGAGGGCAAGTTGCAGCCCGAGGCAGATCCCGAGCACCGGCAGCCCCGACGACACCCGACGAGTGATCGCGCCGGCGGCGCCCGTCTCATTGAGGTGGTCCATGGCGCTGCGGGCCGAACCGACGCCCGGTAACACGACGTACCAGGTCGACGCGATGGCCGAAGGATCCGCGCTCACGACGCTCGAGTAACCGAGGCGTGCGAGGGTCGCCTGGACCGACCGGGTGTTGCCGGCGCCGTAGTCGACGATGACGACGTCGTTCATAGGGAGCCTTTGGTGGAGCGTACGAGTCCCCCATCGCGCACCAGCGCCTGGGCGAGCGCGCGACCGACGGCCTTGAAGGCCGCCTCGGCGACGTGGTGCGCGTTCGTGCCCGTCGCGGTCACGTGCAGTGTGATGCGTGCCGTCTGGACGAGGGACTCGAGCGCGTGCGCGGCCATCCCGGGGTCGGGGTCGATTGATAGGGTCGCGGTCGCGCGACCCGAGAGGTCCACGACGGCGTGCGCCAGCGCTTCGTCCATCGGGACCCGCGCCTCGCCGTAGCGCGCGAGGCCGCGTCGATCGCCGAGCGCGAGGTCGAGGGCCTCGCCGAAGGTCCGCATCATGTCCTCGACGGCGTGGTGATCACCGGTTTCGGGGTCGCCCACGCCGTCGACGCGCAGGTCCATTCCTGCGTGGAAGGCGAGTTGCTGGAGCATGTGGTCATAGAAGCCCTCGCCCGACTGGACGAAGACGCGGCCCTCGCCCGGCACGCGCAGACGGATTGCGAACCGGGTCTCGGCGGTCGCACGACGGTGGCGCACGGCCGGCGCGACCACGTCGCGACCGAGCAGCTCGGTCGCGAGGGCGTCGAGCAACTGGTCGTCGTCGACCTCGTCGCGCACGCTGATACGCAGTCCGCCCGCAAAGGCTCGCAGGACGATGCCGTAGGGCAGCATCGCGTCGACGATGCGCTGTGGGTCGTCCATCGGCACGTAGAGAAAGTTCGTGTACGAGGGTACCGGCGTGAGACCCAACTCACCGAGCCGGGCCGCCATGCGCTCGCGTTCGGCGATCTGGGGGCCGACGTCGGGTGGACTCGCGAGAGCCGCCATCGCCAACGCGGCCGAGAGCGACGACACCGACAGCGGCGCCTGGCGTGACGACAGGACCGCGATGAGCTCGGGGCTCGCGAGGGCGTAGCCGACCCGCGCGCCGGCGAGGCCGAAGGCCTTGGAGAACGTGCGCAGGATGATCGCACCGTTGTCGATCTGGTCCAGCGCGTCGACGCCCGCGTAGTCGGCGTAGGCCTCGTCGATCACCACTTGACCAGACACCGTTGGCACGTCGGGCAGCTCACCGGTCGGGTTGTTCGGTCGACAGACGAACACGAGGTCGGCCGTCGTGGGATCGTCGACGATGCTCGCGCCGGCCATTGAGGCGGCGAAGCGGTACATCGAGTACGACGTCGTCGGGACCGTCGCGATCGTGCCCCCGGCGGCGAAGACCCTCGCCACGAGCACGATGAACTCGTCGCTGCCGGCTCCGAGGGCGACCTGGTCGATCGCGAGACCGTGTCGCGCCGCGATGGCCGCGCGTAGCGGCTCGTAGCGTCCCCGGTCGTACTCGTTCACGTCCGCGAGCGCCGCCGCGATCGCGGCCGGGCGAGCGCTGGCTGGTGGCGCGGGTGCGACGTTGCCGTCGAATCGGATGATCGACCGCGAGTCGACGCCCACGGCGTCGGCGATGCGTTGGTTCGAGAGCGGCCACTGGTAGGCCTCGAGTGGTTGTGGTCTCGTCATCGTCGTGCCGTCGCCTTGTGCATAGGCATCCCTTCGAGTTCGGCGAGCGCTTCGATGGTCGGCGCCAGGAGTGCCAGCCCCTCTTCGCTCACGCGTTGGATCGTGACCGCCTTCATGAACGTCTCCAGTCCGAGCCCGCCCGTGGAACGGGCCCACCCGCCGGTCGGCAGCACGTGGTTGCCCCCCGTCGCGTAGTCGCCGGCGGGCACCGGGGCGAAGGGCCCAACGAAGACCGCACCCGCATTGCGGATGCGTCCCGCGAGGGACTCCGCACGCGGACCGAGCAGGGCCACGTGTTCGGCCGCGTAGGCCTCGACCGCCTCGAGGGCGGCCTCGAGGTCGTCGCCGACGCGCACGACGAAGGCCCGTGAGTCGGGGCCGTGCTCCATCTGCGCATCGAGTTCTTGTTGGATTAGCCCCTCGTCGACGCCCTCATCAGCGACCACGACCACCTCGCTCGGCCCTGCGGGCAGGTCGATGGCGACATCGCGGCTGACGAGCAACTTCGCGGTGTTGACCGCACCGCCCCCGGGACCCACGATCTTGTCGACGGCCGCGATCGAGGCCGTCCCGTACGCCATGGCCGCGATCGCCTGGGCGCCCCCGACGGCCCACACCTCGTCGATGCCGAGCAGGGCGGCCGCGGCTGCGACGGCGGCCGAACCTCGCGGCGGGGTGCAGACGACAATCCGCTCAACGCCGGCCTCGCGTGCCGGGATGGCGGTCATGATGAGCGACGAGACCAGCCCACTCGGCACGTAGATCCCGACCGAGCGCAGCGGCACCCATCGACGCTCGAGCGTCACGCCCGGTGACACCTCGAGTTGCACGTCGGCGGGTCGCTGGGCCCGATGCCACGTCGCGACGGACTCGGCGGCGCTGAGGATCGCAGCCGTGGGCACATCGCCGTAGGCCCAGATC
>JAJZSX010000304.1 GCA_021849435.1 Actinomycetes bacterium
GGACCGCACCGATCCTCTAGGGCACGTCGGCGGTTCCCGGCGATACCATCACAACACGGCTCCGGTTCGACGAGTGCCACGGCCAACGACGACCGCGACAGTCGTCCCCCGAGCCCGACGAGGAGGGTGTATGGCACTATTCGACAAGGTGAAGACGCAGGCCGCGGGACTGGCCCAGAAGGCCCAGGAGGCGGGCAAGGCGGGTCAGGCCAAGCTCGACGAGGTCCAGGCGCGACGCAAGAACGACGCGAACCTGCGCGAGCTCGGTGCGGCGTACTTCGCGACGCGCCAGGGGCGCGCCGACGGAGACACCGCTGCGACGATCGAGCGACTGATCGGTGAGATCGCGGCCTACGAGGCCGACGGCGGAAGCTCCTCTCCGAGCGACGAGGCCGAGGAGGGTTAGTCCGCGACCGCCTCGCGCATCTCGTCGAGGATCTCGTCGGGCACGTAGAGGTCCCCGTACTGACCGAGTCCCAGCGAGACGTGCTCCTTGTAGGTGCCGTGGTAGTCCGAGCCACCAGTGGGGATGAGGCCCGCGTCGCGCGCGAGTTTGACCATCAGCGACCTCGTGCGCGAGGGCGTGCCGCCGTAGTAGGCCTCGATGCCGTGCACGCCGCGCTCGCGCAGCGAGGCGAGGATGCGCGGCATAGTGGTGGCCACCTCCGTGTCGTCGAGCCGGTCCAGGTAGTTCACCAGCGGATGCGCGACCGAGAAGAAGACCCGCGCGCCACGCGCGGCCTCGATGAACTCCTCTAAGGGCATCGACGTCTTGGGCACGTAGGAGCGCCCCTCGCTGCCGAGCCAATCGGTGAAGACGCGCCGCCAGTTCTCGTCGGTGTGCGCGCCGACGATCTCGGGGTGCAGGTCGAACATGGCCTGGGCGAAGTGGGGTCGTCCGATCGAGTGGATCGAGCGGGCCAGGCCCGTCAGGTACTCGACGGTGAGCTTCTCGAAGCCGAACTGGCGCAGCTGGGCGATGAGAAGGGTGTTGCGCACGTCGCGGTCGTGGCGTAGGGCGCCGAGCTTCATCTGCAGGGGGTGATCGTGGGCCAGGGGTACGAAGTAGGCCAGGACGTGGATGTTGCGCGGGCCGACCGAGCCGTCACGCTGGACCTTGGGGAAGTAGTTGTCGCGTAAGGAGACCTCGACGCCAGTCACGTACTCGAGGTCGTAGCGCGCGCAGGCCGCCGCCATCTCGGCGTGGCTCGCCGTGGTGTCGTGGTCAGTCAGGGCGATCGCCGAGAGCCCTACCCGCTTGGCCGCCCGGGCGAGCTCGGCTGGGGTGTCCGAACCGTCGGAGAACGACGAGTGGGTATGGAGATCAAGCATCCATGAAGAGTAGTAAGCCGCGAAGGGCCCGCGGGTCTGGAAGACTGGGCCGGTGCCACGCCCCGCACCCGTAGAGTAGAGGTCGCATGAAGGAAGCCTGTGGCGTCGTGGGGATTGTGGCTGCGGGCCGGGACGTTTCCTACCTCTGCTACGACGCGCTGTACGCGCTCCAGCACCGCGGCCAGGAGTCGGCGGGCATGGCGACCTTCACGAACCACCAGATCACGGTGGTGAAGGACAACGGTCTGGTGAGCCACGTCTTCGCCGAGACCGCCCTGCGGGCTCTGAGTGGTTCCCTCGTCATTGGACACACCCGCTACTCGACCTCGGGCTCGGCGAACTGGACCGCCGCCCAGCCCGTCTACCGCTCGGCCGGCCAGTCGGGCTTCGCCCTGGCGCACAACGGCAATCTCACCAACACGAGCTCCCTTGCTGAGGCCGCGGGCCTGTCGGTCACCTCAATGCTCTCGGACTCGGATCTGGTGGCCGAGCTGCTCGCGCGCGACGTGGAGTCTGGCGCGGACCTCGCCGACGCCCTCGGCCACGTGCTCGGGCGCGCCGAGGGAGCCTTCTCCATGGTCATCCTCGAGGCCGACGCGGTGCACGCGGTGCGCGACCCGCACGGCTTTCGCCCGCTGTGTCTCGGACGACTCGGCACCGACGACGCCCCCGAGGGTTGGGTGGTGGCCTCGGAGTCGCCGGCCCTCGACGTGGTGGGCGCGGCCTTCGTGCGTGAGATCCTTCCGGGCGAGATGGTCACGATCACCAACGACGGCGTCACCTCACGCCAGCTCCTCGAGCCCGCGAGTGGCGCCGAGAAGCTCTGCATCTTCGAGTTCGTCTACTTCGCGCGCCCCGACACCTATCTCATTGGACGCCCGGTCCACACCAGCCGGCGCCGCATGGGCGAGTTGCTGGCGGCGCAGTCACCGGTTGCGGCCGACATCGTGATGGGCGTGCCCGACTCGGGCGTGCCGGCCGCCGAGGGCTACGCCAAGGCCTCGGGGATCCCCTTTGGCTACGGGTTGGTGAAGAACCGTTACATCGGGCGCACCTTCATCGCGCCCACCCAGAACCAGCGCGCGGCCAGCGTGCGGCGCAAGCTCAACCCCCTGCGCGAGAACATCACCGGCCAGCGCCTCGTGGTGGTGGACGATTCGATCGTACGTGGCACGACGACGCGCGCCCTGGTGGGGATGTTGCGCGACGCGGGCGCGACCGAAGTGCATTTGCGGATCTCCTCGCCGCCCTTCATGTGGCCCTGCTTCTACGGCATCGACACGCCTACGCGCGACGACCTGCTCGCGGCGAACCACACGGTCGCCGAGATGACCGCGTACATCGGCTGCGACTCGCTCGAGTTCATCTCGCTGGCCAACCTGCGCGAGGCGATCGGGCTGGTCGACGAGTGCTGCGACGCCTGTTTGACCGGCCACTATCCGGCCCCGATCCCCGTCGCGATCGGTCGCGCCAGCCGCTGGTGAGCCGCCTCCTCGACGTCGCCGGCGGCCTGACCTACGACCAGGCGGGCGTGTCCATCGCCGCGGGCGACGAGTCGGTTGAGCGCATCCGCGCCTCCGTTTCCTCCACGATGCGCCCGGAGGTGTTGGGGGGCATCGGGGGATTCGGCGGACTCTTCGCCCTGGGCCGCTACGACGCGCCGGTGCTCGTCGCCTCGGCCGACGGCGTGGGCACCAAGCTCGAGATCGCCCGGCGCACCAATCGCTACGACACGGTCGGCGTCGACCTCGTCGCCATGCTGGTCGACGACCTCGTCTGCGTGGGAGCCGAGCCGCTCTTCCTGCTCGACTACGTGGCCGTCGGGCACCTTGTGCCCGCGCGCCTGGCCGAGCTCGTTGACGGCGTGGCCGCGGGATGTCGCGTGGCCGGCGTGGCCCTGCTCGGTGGTGAGACGGCCGAGCACGGTGGCGTGATGGCGCCCGACGACCTCGATCTCGCCGGCTTCGCGGTCGGCGTGCTCGAGCGCGGTCGCGAGCTCGGCCCTGAACGGGTGCGCGCCGGCGACGTGCTGATTGGACTGCACTCGCCCGGACTGCGCTCCAACGGCTACTCGCTCGCGCGCGCGGTGCTAGCCCCCGAGGGTGCGGATCTGAACGCGTCGGCCTGGGCGGGTGCGTCGACCAGCCTCGCTGATGAGTTGCTGCGCCCCTCGGTGATCTACTCGCCGGCGGTCGTTTCCCTGCTCGCCGGTCTCGGCAACTCGGTGCACGCCGCGGCCCACATCACCGGCGGCGGCATCACCGGCAACGTCGTGCGCGTCCTGCCCGAGGGGCTCGAGGCGGCCATCGACATGGCGAGCTTCGAGACCCCCGAGGTCTTCTTCGAGATCCAGCGCCGCGGCGCGGTGTCGGCCGCGGAGATGACCCGGGTCTTCAACTGCGGTCTCGGCATGGTCATCGCCCTCGACGCCGCGGCGGCCGACGAGGCTATGTCCGCGCTCGCACTGCACGACGCGGTCGTCGTCGGCGAGGTCCGCGAAGGCCTCTCCGGGGTGGTGCTCGCATGAGCGCGAGAGCACGCGTGCGCGAGCACCTCCTCGCCCACTCAGTGCGCCGCGGCGACTTCGTCTTGAAGTCCGGCAAGCGCTCGAGCTGGTTCATCGACTCCAAGCAGACGATCCTAGATCGG
>JAJZSX010000305.1 GCA_021849435.1 Actinomycetes bacterium
CTTGTCGCGGGTCTCCTCGCGCTCGGCGATCGGGTCGGACTCGCTGACGATCCCCGCACCCGCCCAGGCCTCGAAATTCGTGGCGCCGACCATGACCCCGCGGATGCCGATCCACCACTCGCCGTCACCCTCGGCGTCGAGCCAGCCGACCGGCCCGGCGTAGTGACCGCGGGCGTGGGGCTCGAGGCGTGCGATCAGCGACGCCGCCGCCTCGCGCGGGATCCCGCCCACGGCAGCAGTCGGGTGCAGGAGGCGCAGGATCGACAGGGCGTCGGGCGCGCTGCCCGGGCCCTGGTGCTCACCAGTGATCCAGGTGCCGAGGTGGGCCACGGTGCGCAGCGCCACGATCGAGGGTGAGGCGTCGGCGACGAGGTCGTCGTAGTCGTCACGTAGGCGGCTGACCAGGTCGTTCACGAGCAGTTCGTGCTCGCGCAGATTCTTGGTGGAGCCGAGCAGCCAGTTCTCGTAGTCGTCGGGTGCGACGTTGGCGGGTAGCGCGATGGTGCCCGCGAGGGGGTGCAGCTCGATCGAGGGTCCCGTACGGCGCGCGAGGAGCTCGGGACTCGCCCCGACGAAGCGCCGACCGTCGGGAAGCGGGAGGCTGTAGATCGTGCAGTGCGGCTCGCGCGTGCGCAGGCGCTGGGCGATGGCGGCGGGATCGATCGGCTCGGGCACGCTGCCCGACACCGCCCGGGCGAGCACGACCTTGTCGAGTTCCTTGCGTCGCAGGATCTCCACGGCCAGGGCCACCTGGTGGGCGTACTCCTCGGGGGTGGGCTGGTAGGCGACCGAGCGGATCGACTGGGGCTCTTGGGTGGGCAGGGAGACTTCGTCAAGCAGCGGCTCCCAGGCGGGCGAGTCGACGCGCTCGGTGAGCCACGCCGCACCGGCGCGGTCCTGGGTGACGGTGAAGCGCGGCACGACCAGCTGGCCCGGCTCGTGGCGCTCGAAGGGCAGGCTCGCGAAGGCGACGACGCCCGAGCCGATCGGGCCGTCGTCGCCGGAGAGCTCGTGGTCCCCGAGCAGGGCGCCGACGTCGCGCCCGTCGATGCCCGCCGCGAGGGTGATCTCGTCGACGGCGCCGCCGAAGCCACAGCGCAGGACGTCCGGGGACTCGACGAGCCAGCCGGTCCGGGCGCTCAGCGCGCGCAGCACCTGGGTGGGCTGAGCGGCGATACGAGTTCGACGGAACTTCACGCCGACCTCGTGGCGAGGAACTGCTGGCTGAGACCCCCCATCACGAACCAGTGATTGACCGAACTGAATCCGGCGTCGCGCAGCATGGCGACGAGTTCGTCGGTCGGGGGCAGGTAGGCCGTCGACTTGGGCAGGTAGCGATAGGCGTTGCGATCAGAGACCAGCGAGCCCACCAGGGGCACGATGCCGCGGAACCAGATGCGGAACCCGGCGCGCAATACGGCGCTCGTCGGCTCGGCGACCTCGAGCAGCGAGATACGCCCGCCGGGGCGCACGACCCGGCCCATCTCGACCAGGGTGGCGCGCAGGTCGGTGAAGTTGCGAAGCGCGTAGCCACAGGTCACACCATCAAAGGCACCGGTCGCAAAGGGCAACTCGGCGGCGTTAGCCTGAACGCGCGCGCGCATGCCGCTGCCCGCCTCGAGCATGCCGACGCTGAGGTCGGTCGCGACGGCGCGATGCCCTTGGCGCTCGAGTTCGCGGGTGAAGTCACCGGTTCCCGCGGCGATGTCCAGGACGAGGCTCGCCGGCGGAAGCCGCAGGTCGCGCACGGCGCGCCGGCGCCACCGCGCGTCGAGCCCGAAGGTCATGAGGTGGTTGACCAGCTCGTAGCGCCCGGCGATGGCGTCGAACATCGCGCGTACCTGGCGCGTCTTCTCGGTGCCCTGGGGCAGCCGGTTGGGATCCACGATTACTGGTAGTACCGGTAGATGACCTGCGCGACGCAGGCCGGCTTGTCTGAGCCCTCGAGCTCGACCACGACGTCGAGCGAGACCGTGGCGCCACCGTCGAAGGGTTCGACCGAGGCGAGCGTGGCGCCCGCGCGAATGGCCGAGCCGACCGGGACCGGCTTGGTGAAGCGCACCTTGTTGGTACCGTAGTTCACGCCCATGGCGACGCCCTCCACGCGCAGCACGCCCGCGAGCAGTACCGGTAGCAGCGAGAGCGTGAGGTAGCCGTGCGCGATCGTGCCGCCGAAGGGGCCGCTCTTCGCGCGCTCGACGTCCTCGTGGATCCACTGGTGGTCGCCCGTCGCGGCGGCGAAGAGGTTGACCTGCTCCTGGCTGACCGTCTGGAACTGCGAATAACCGAGGTGCTGGCCAACCATCGTCGCCAACTCCTCGATCCCCGAAACGCTCGTGGTCATCATTACCTCCCGGCAGAGCCTATCCCCGGGCCTTGGACACGAGCCGTTAACCGAGGACTCGTAGACTGAGGCCATGGAGCAGGCCGTGCACGAAGAAGGACATCGACAGATCTCGGGCGGCTGGGTTCGCGCCGGGATCTTCGGCGTCAGTGACGGCCTCGTGACCAACGTGTCGCTCATCCTCGGCTTCGCCGGAGCCAATCCCGGTCACGACGTCGTGCGCCTGGCGGGTCTGGCTGGGCTCGTCGCCGGCGGGTTCTCCATGGCGACGGGGGAGTACCTGTCGATGCGTGCTCAGAAGGAGCTGCTCGAGTACGAGATCGACGTGGAGCGTCGCTCCATCGAGTCGGCGCCGGCCGCCGAGCAGGCCGAGTTGCGCGACATCTTCGTCGCCCGGGGCATCGAAGAGGAGCTCGCCGAGCGACTGTCGATCGACCTCATGCGCGACCCGGACCTGGCGCTGCGCACCCACGCCCGCGAGGAGCTCGGCATCGATCCCTCGGCGACCGGTTCGCCGATGTCGGCGGCGATCTCCTCGCTCTTCGCCTTCGCGGTGGGCGCGTTCGTGCCCCTGTTGCCGTGGCTCTGGTCGGCGAGCGGCAACGAGGTCCCGTGGTCGATCCTGTTCGGGGCGATCGGCGCGGCGACCGTTGGCGGTTCGATCGGCTGGTTCACGCGCAAGGGTGTCTTCTCGTGGGCGACCCGCCAGGTTGGGGTGACCGCGCTCGCGGCGCTGGTGACCTTCGGTGTCGGCCGTCTCGTCGGCGGCTAGGCGACCCGAGCGCCGTAACGGGCTGGCTAGTCGGCGCTGAACCTGATCAGGCTGTCGGAGCGCTCGAGCACGAAGCCGAGGGACGCGTAGAGGGCGCGCGCGGCCGTGTTGGACTCGTCCACGAAGAGCGTGGCGCTGGTGACACCCTTGCGGCGCAGGGCGTCGAGCCCGTGCAGCACCATCATGCGACCGAGTCCCCGGCCGCGAAAGTCCGGGTGCACCGCGACCACGTAGATCTCGCCGAAGCGGTCAGGGTGCAGTTCGTGGACCTTGGTCCAGCACGACGCGGCCAGCCGGCCGTCCAGGTCGAGCAGGAAGAACCCCGACGGGTCGAACCAGGGCTCGCGCAGCCGTTCGTCGAGCTGGCGCTCGGTCCAGGCTCCTTGCTCGGGGTGGTCGGCGAAGGCGGCGTTGTTCTGGGCGAGCCAGGCGGCGGCGTCGCGATCGGGCTCAAAGGTCCGTACCGCGCCCGACAGTGCCGTGGGGTGATCGAGCACGATGGGCAATGCGACGCGCAGCAGTTGCAGGGTCCGCACCACCGTGCCGCCGAGCGGCTGGTAGGCACCGCGGGCCCACCAGTCGACCGACTGGTGCCGGGCGAGGATCGCGTGGAGCAGCTGCTCGTCGACGCCGCCGCCGC
Organism: Actinomycetes bacterium; assembly: GCA_021849435.1. The sequence continues at coordinate 3,757 of JAJZSX010000305.1, forward strand.
ACATCTCGACGCTCGCCGGCTCACCCGGGGTGAGGAGTGCGTAGCCGCGCACGTGGTCGCCGTTAAGGTCGAGCCAGTGCTCGCCGACGCCCCGGTGCACCACCGTGCGGCGCCGACCCTCGTCGATCGCCTCGCGCGCGAGCTCGATCTCGGTTCGGTTAAAGAGGTCAAGCACCTCGAGGCGCTGCTCGGGCGTCAGGGCGAGCGTCGTGCACCACG
>JAJZSX010000306.1 GCA_021849435.1 Actinomycetes bacterium
AGGTCCGCAGTCGAGGAATTGCTGGCAGCACGAAGTTCGTCGCCCAGCAGCAGGTCAAAGGGCTCCCTCAACTTGGCGTCGATCTCAACGCCAGCCAGGCTCTCGTCGATCTGAACAACGAAGACCTTCTCGAAGAATGCCTGATTGAACATCCGCTTGATGTGATCCGGCGCCTCTTCGTAGGCTGCCCCACAGTCTCCGGCAAGATCAAGTGCCCGTGCGAGGTTTTCCTCAATTGTCTCGAATTCCGTCAACGTGGCCGACGTCCGCGCCTCAATCTCTCTGAGCGATCGGCTAATTCGTTCTTGTTCGCGACCGAGAAGATCAACGGGAATGGCTCCCGCGTAATGCGCTTCCATGAGCTTCTCGCGCTGTCGCTCGAACTTGTCCTTCTCGCGCTTCAAGTCGGCTCTGGTCTTTTCCATCCGTGTCTGAGCAATCTGAAACTCATCTCGAACCAGCTCCTCGATGCCCGCCCGGAGTGTGGGGTCGAGTTGGATGCGTCGATAGTGATCCTCGATCTTCTTCTCGACTTCGTAGATGAGTACGGAGCGCTGGGTGCAGGTGGTCCGCTTGGCGTGCCGTCCGGTGCAGTAGAAGTAGGGATAGACATCACCCGTTTTAGACCTCGAGTTCTGGACCATCAACCGCTCCCCGCACTGACCGCAGTACACGGTGCTCTTGAGGAAGTGAGGATGCTTGCGGGTCCTTTCGCCGTTGAGATGAGTGGCGAGGACGTCTTGGACCCGTTGCCACGTGACTTCGTCAACGAGTGCTTCGTGCCGACCCGGATAGTGGACTCCCTGATACTTAGTCAGTCCCTTGTAGTAGGGATTAATCAAGATCTTGTGCAGGTGGCCATCGGTGATTTGCTTGGACGGCAACCTCGGAGACGGTACGGTTGTGAGCCCGCGCCCGGCGAGATGTTCAGCCAGGGAGACAACCGTCCAGTCGCCACTCGCATACAGCGTGAAGGCCTCTCGGATAAGAGGTGCGCGCTCGATGTCGACAATGACGGTTCGAATCTCTCGGCCCTCGGCATCGACAGTTCGGTGGTTGCGGTACCCGAGCGGAACGCGACCCACCGTGCCTCCGGAGCGAACCTTCTGTGACATTCCTTTGGCGACTTCGGCAGCCAGGTTGCGCGAGTAGAACTCGGCGATGCTCGACATGATGCCGTGGAGGAGGATACCCGAGGGGGTCTGATCAATTGACTCGGTCGTCGAGATCAGTCGCACACTGGACGCTTCGAGAGACTTCATGATCTCGACGTCGTCGGCCCGATTGCGAGCCAGTCGGTCGATCTTGTGAACGATGACGTAATCAACGTCGTGGTCTTCCAGGTACTCGAGCATGCGCTGAAGCTCTGGCCGATTAGCGGATCGCGCGGACGCCCCTCGATCGACGAACTCCTTGACGATCATCGCGCCCATGCTGGCGGCCTTACGACGATTGGCCTCGCGCTGTGCGGGGATGGAGAATCCCTCGTCGTCACCACCACCGCGTCGGGCCTGGTCGCGCGTCGAGACCCGCAAGTAGCTCACCGCTACCTTGGGGGTGAGTGCATCGGTGAACGCGTCGAGTGGGTTGGCAACCGGACTTTCTACCGCTGGGCTCATGGCAACGTCTCCTTCATTTATATTGCTCTCATTAACGCTCTGATTCCCGAGAATGTCCAGTCTGATCAGTGGGTTTGGGCTGGCTGAGGCCGTATTCTTCGACTTTCGGGGGTTCATGTGGTGTCTCCCCGCCGACGGTGGAACTCCACCGCGCCGACAACAACCAGTTCGTTGATGTCATGGGTCGTGACGACTGAGAACAGCCGGGGGTCGATGACGGACTCGCCTCGAAACCTTCGGACCAGCTGATTTCGTCGCCGCTCGTTTGGAACCGCCCACACGACGGCCGGAAAGAGGCCGACCCGCGCCTGTTCGCGCCCCGTGGCCAGATATTCCTGGTACTGCAGACACTTCTTGACGACCCGGTTCGGTGGCTCCGTCGCCCGATCGACCTCGATGAACCAGTGATCCTCGAACCCTGATGATTTCGTTATCGCGGCCACGTCGGGTTTCAGCGACCGCGTCTCGCCGCTGGGGCCGAGATAGTCCCGCCAGCACTCAGGCTCCAACTCGAGGTGAGAAAGATCGACGCGTCCATCACGCGAGATTTCCTGCAGGGTGATCACGACCTCTGCGACTGCGAGTGTGTGGTCCAGGAACGACGTACTGGGTTCGTAGGTCCTCAGTCGCGAGTGATGTTCCTGTCCCATGTGGGCCCTGAGGGCCCTATCACCGAGTTCGGTGACCTGCCAGACGTAGCCACCCGAACCAGCTCGAACGCCGCCGATTCGTCGCTCGAGATTCGAGAGCAGCCCGAGCTCTCGCAATCGCGACAGAGCCTGATTGGCGTTTCGTGGGATCGGGCCTGGCCCGGGCACGTGGTGGAAGTGCTGACGCGCGATCTGGCGAGTCGTGAGGAATCTGAATCCCCGTACGGAACTCAGGATCAGCCAGTCCCTATCGCCAAGGAGATTATCCAGCAGGCTTAGCCGTTGCGCCTTCACGACTGACCTCCTGGGTTGACCACCGGAGCGCCGAGGATTGACATCAGCTGACGAGTCAGCGGAGTCTCGTCCACTTCCTCCACCACTTCGGCGTGAATTCGGGTCACGTGACCACCTCTGGGCGTCGCGACCTGACGAGCGATCTGATGGGAAATCATGAAGATCCTCCTCCTGCCGGTCGCCGACCAATCGGGCCGTCGTCGACAAGGTGTTCCTTCGTGCGCCGAGTGAGGTGAGCGAGGAGCTCGTCTTCCACGGCCGACGCGTCACGCCCGTAGAGGCTGGCGGACCGGGCTCGTAGGGCCACGGGTTCGCGCACGGGGGCCTCAGGAGGCAGAGTCTTGGCGGAGAACCAACCGGTCGCCGACCCGCCCTGGATCAGGTTGGTGTAGATGGCGAAACGAGGCAGGTAGATGAAGTCCTGGGCCTCGAGTTGAGGGGCTTGCTTAGCCACTTCCGCCGCGTCTTCGGCGTTGAGTCCAAAGACCACTTTGTTGCGAGCATTCGTGTCGACGGCCGAGCGCAGTCCCGGCGGCAGTTGACGTCGATACTGGTGAGCCACCGTGAACCCGACCCCGAGGCTGCGAGCTTGGCTGAGGGCATCTTCGAGGTCTGTCGGTAATGCGAGGTAGTCCTGGACCTCATCGATGTAGACGTTGACGATGCGCCGTCTCTCAGGCGGCAGTCCGGCCCGGGCGAGGACGAGAGGCCAGAGCTGACCCACAATTAGAGAACCGAGGAGACGGGCTCCCTCCGCGCCGATTTGGCCGCGATTGAGCGAGACCAGAACGATGCGCCGCTTTGTGAAGAGATCGATCAGATCGAACCCGGGCTCGGCTTGGCCAAGGACCGCCCGTAGTTGCGGACGAAGAAGGAACTGACGAAGTCGCGTCAGTGTCGGAGCGATTACTTGAGCCCTCATCTGGGGACTCATTGCCTCGTAGCTCGCCCAAAAACTACCGAGTCCCACCTGATCCGTCAGGCCCCGCGTCAACGAGTGTCGAAATCGATCGTCGGTGAGGAGTTTTGGCAGCATCGGTAGCGTTGCCCTTGGGTGGTGCGCCAAGGTGAGTAGTGCGCTCATGAGTACGTCTTCGGTACGGGGGCCCCACGCGTCGCCACTGAGTTCCTTGAAGACCGCCAGGATCGAGTCCGCCGTGATCGAGGTGTGGCGGGCGCTACCACGAAGCGGATTGATACCTACCGGGCGTGGATCGGTCGGGTCGATCACTACCACGTCGTCAGCCCGATCGTCCGGGATTCTTGCCAGCACGTCATTGACGAGGTCACTCTTAGCTTGCGATTAAACCCTTCGCGCTCCGTCACGCTGCTTTCTTGACCACTGGATAACGAGTTCTTGGTGGTTTCTGGGTGCCCTTGGGACGCCCGGGACCGGGTTTGTTGAA
>JAJZSX010000006.1 GCA_021849435.1 Actinomycetes bacterium
TCCGATCTGTCGACCAACGTGGCCGATCGCGTGGGGTGAAGCCCTGGGCCAGGACCGTCGGTCGTTCGCACGACCACGTCGGCGAGCCCCAGCCGATTGGCCACTTGGGACCAGAGCACCACGGCACTCGTGGCGTCGTCCGTGCGATGGCCGAGGACTACCGTTACGCGCTCGTTCTCTGACGGCAAGCGAAGGTTGACCGATCCACCGGCACCGCCCCGGGTGAGTCGCGCCTGATCGGTGTCGTCGGGGTGGGTGAAGACGACGCCGATCTCACTGAGGCGAACGTCGGGGAATCCGCGCTCCACGTTTCGCCCCCACGCGGCGACGAGCCCCGTGATCATGGTCGGGCGAAGGACTGACTCTTCCTGGGCGAGCGGATTCGTGATCCTGACCGGCGTCGAAGTCTCGTGGGTCAGCTGGAACGAGGACTCGCTGCCGAGCGTCGGTGTCCAGGCCTCGAACGTTCCGGCGTCCACCACGATCGCGCGCACCTGGCGTCGAAGCCGCTGGCGTTGCGTCATGCCGCCGGGCTGGGGCCACGTCGGCGTGTGACGCGCCAGCCGGGAATAGCCCCACACCCGGGCGATCTCCTCGATGACGTCCGCGCGACCCGCGGCGCCAGTTCGAATGTCGGGTCGCGACGACGGTGCGGTCACGACGAGGGCGCCGTCGTCAGACTCGGCGACGACGAATCCCAAGGCACCCAGGTTGGCGACGACCGCCGCGGTCGGTAACGCCGTTCCGAGGGCTCGCTCGACGTCGTCACGACGAACCGTCACCGTCGACGGCGTCGGGACGACGCCTCGAACGTCGATCGGCGCGCCCATCCACTCGAGCTCGGGAACGCTCTCGGCGAGGACGGCGACGAATCGCGCGACCGCGCGCAACGCCAGCTCGGGGTCCACGCCCCGCTCGAACCGGTGGGAGGCCTCGCTGCGCAGACCGTGGCGCTTGGACGAGCGCGCGATCGTCATGGGATCGAAGTAGGCCGCTTCGAGGAGCACCTCGGTCGTGGTGTCGCTGATCTCACTCGTCGCGCCGCCCATGATGCCAGCCAGACCCAGCACCTGGTCGTCACCGTCGGTGATGACACAGTCCTCTCCGGTGTCTCCCAAGCCCCGCCCGGGGTTGGCCAGGGAACGCGTGACGCCGTCGAGGGTCACGAGGGTCTCCCCGGCGCGAGCCCGGCGAACTCGCAGGGTCCGTCCCGCGACCCGGTGGGCGTCGTAGGGGTGCGTCGGCTGACCGAGCTCGAGCATCACCAGGTTCGACGCGTCGACCACGTTCGATATGGGTCGCATACCCGCTCGCTCGAGGCGGTTCGACACCCACGCGGGTGAGGAGCCCACGCGCACGTTGCGCAGCACCGACACCGTCAGTCGCCCACAGAGGTCGGGTGCCTCGATGACGCCGGCCGCCACCGCGTCACTCGACGAGTCCGAACGAGGTGTTGCCAGCGCGGGCTCTCGAACCGGGCGACCGAAGCGCGCCGCGAGGTCGCGCGCCACGCCGGCGATCGACCAGGCGTCGGGACGATTGCCCTCGATCGAAAGGTCAAAGACGACGTCCGCCTCGATGCCCAGGGCTTCCATGAGCCGCTCGCCGGGTCGCGGCTCGATCATCCCGTCGAGGACCATCAGACCCTCGTGCTCCTCGCTCAGGCGCAACTCACGCGCCGAGCACAACATGCCGTTGCTCACGACGCCGCGCATCGAGCGCCTCGCGATGGCGAAACCGCCGGGCAGCACCGCGCCCACGGGGGCAAGGGGTACGTGCTCGCCGACCTCGAAGTTCCACGCTCCACAGACGATCTCGAGCGGTCCGTTACCAGCGTCGACCACGATGCGCCGAATTCGATCGGCGCCGTCAATGGGATGGATCTCGTCGACCCGGGCGACAACGACGTCTTCGAGACCCTCGCCCACGTAGTCGATGCCCTCGACCACCAGGCCGAGGTCGTCGAGCGCCGCGCGGATCTGCTCGACCGACTCGGGTAGGTCGACGAAGTCGCGCAGCCACGAAAGGGGCGTCTTCACGCGAACTGCCCCAGGAATCGAACGTCGTTGTCCACGAGCGCGCGCATGTCCGAGAGTTCGTGTCGCATCTGCGCGCACCGATCGATGCCGAACCCGAAAGCGAAGCCACTCCACTGATCGGGATCGATGCCCACGGCCTCGAAGACAGCCGGGTCGATCATCCCGCACCCTCCTAGCTCGATCCAACCCGTGTTCGAACAGGTTCGACAGCCCGCACCGCGACAGATCGTGCAGGTGATCTCGAACTCGGCGGAGGGCTCGGTGAAGGGGAAGAACGCCGGCCGGAGCCGCGACTCGATGTCGGGCCCGAAGTAAGCACGGGTGAAGGTTTCGATCGTGCCCGCTAGGTCGGCGAACGTGATCTCGCGATCCACGACCAAACCTTCGATCTGGTGGAACGCGGCGAGGTGTCGGGCGTCGGGCGTGTCGCGTCGGTAGCACCGTCCCGGAGCGACCGAGTGGATCGGCAGCGAACCGGCCGACACGGCCGCCTCCATCAGGTGGACCTGGGTCGGCGAGGTGTGGGTACGCAGCACGACGGTCTCGGGGTCGCCCAGGTCGACGTAGAAGGTGTCCCACATCCCGCGCGCCGGGTGCGCCGGCGGAATGTTGAGGGCCTCGAAGTTGTACCAGTCGCTCTCGACTTCGGGACCTTCAGCGACGGTGAAGCCCATCGCCACAAAGACGTCCTCGAGTTCGGCCTGGGTCGAACCGACCAGACCGGCGTGCCCGGGGGTCACCGCCCATGCACGGGTCTCGACCACCACGTCGCCGAGGTCCAGCCGGTCCGCCTCGAGCATCGCCGCGCGCTCCATCGCGCGCAGCTCGATCCGCCGACGCTCCACGGCATCTTCCACCGAACGTCGAGCCTCTTGCAGCCGCGCACCCATGGTGCGCCGTTCGTCGGGCTCAAGCGAGCCGAAGGACTTCTGCACCGCAGCGAAGGCCGAGCGCTTGCCGACGATCGAAGCGACGCGCTCGTCCAGTTCCTCGATGCTCGCCACGTCGGCGAGCATCGCGAGCGCCTCAGCCGTGATTGCTGTTATCTGATCATCGGGTTCGTTCATGACCCTCCCAGGCTACGGGGAATCAGCCCCGCCACTCGACCCCCGCGCTGCCAGTACGCCATGAAGGCGACTAGCGACGCCGCGACGCCGGCGTTGAGCGATTCGTTTGCGCCCGCCATGGCGATGCTCATCGTGGACTGGCAGCGTCCAACCGATTCGTCGTCTAGCCCCTCGGCCTCGTTGCCGATGACCACGACCGACGGCCCCGACAGCTCACAGTCGAGGAGTTCGGTCCCCCCGCGCACGACCGTCGCCCAGGTGTGCGACCCCGCCGCGGCGTAGTGCGCGAGCGTGGGCTCAAGGTCGCCCACGACGACGGGCAGGTGGAAGATCGAGCCGGCCGTCGCGCGCAGGGTCTTGGGATTGAACGGATCGACGCTCTGGCCGGTCAGCACCACCGCGTCCACGCCCGCAGCGTCGGCCGAGCGAATGATCGTGCCGACGTTGCCGGGGTCACGCAAGTCGTGCAGCACCATTGTCAAGCCACCCGTGGGCAACTCGGACAACGCCGGTGTGACGAAGCGCACGGTCGCCGAGATGGGCTGTGGCGTGAGGGCATCAGAGACCTTCGCGAAGACCGCGGGTTCCAGTCCGAAGGCTCGCACGCCTCGCGCGTTGGCTCGCGAAACGATCGCGCGAATATCGGACCGGTCGGCGAGCGACGTGTCAGCGAAGAGCGCCTCGAATTCGACGTCGGCCTCGAGGGCCGCGACCACCAGGTCGGGACCCTCGAGGACGCAGACGTGTTCACTCCAGCGAAGCGAGCGCTTCTGGACGAGTCGACGGAGTCGTCGTACTCGCTGGTGTGACGATCCGATCGATTCGAGCAGGGTGGCCTACTTCGCCAGCGCCGCCGAGGCCTGGGCGACCAGGGCGCCGAACGCGGCCTGGTCGTTCACGGCGAGGTCGGCCAGCACGCGCCGGTCGACTTCGATGCCGGCGGCGTTGAGACCCGCGATGAAGCGGCTGTAGCTCACGCCGTGGAGTCGCGTGCCCGCGTTGATGCGCTGGATCCATAGTTTGCGGAACTCGCCCTTGCGTGCGCGACGGTCGCGAAACGCGTAGACCCCGGAGTGCTGGACCGCCTGGTTCGCCGCGCGGAACGTGCGGCTCCGATCACCGTAGTAGCCCTTGGCCTGTTCGAGTACTGCCTTGTGGTGCTTCTTGGCGTTTACTGCGCGCTTGACTCGTGCCATGTCAGTGTCTCCTCACTCGTTCCTTACAGACCCAACATCTTCTTGACGTTCTTCTCGATGCCCGGCGAGATGTCAGCCTCGCGTCCGAGGCGACGCGCGCGCACCGAGGTCTTCTTCTCCATGATGTGGCCCCGGAACGCCTTGCGACGCCGCAGGCGGCCAGTACCGGTGATCTTGATGCGCTTCTTGGCACCACTGTCGGTCTTCATCTTCGGCATCTCAGCCCTCCTCACTCGAACTCTTCGACGGATCTGCGGACCCGTCCACCGACTCCTCGACCTTCGAGGCATCGGTGCCCTTGGCCTTGACCCGCTTCTCGGGGCCGAGGACCATGATCATGTTGCGACCATCGATCTTGGCCGCGGACTCCACCCGAGCCGCATCGCCCAGCTTCTCGACGATTCGGTCGAGGATCTTGCGACCCAGTTCGGGGTGCGCGGACTCGCGACCGCGGAACATGATCGTTACCTTCACCTTGTGACCCTCGGCCAAGAACTTCTCAACGAGGCGGGTCTTGGTGTCAAAGTCGCCAGGACCGATCTTCGGCCGGTACTTCATCTCCTTGACACCGACGTTCATCGTCTTGCGGCGCGACTCCTTAGCCTTTTGGGCTTCGTCGAATTTGAATTTCCCGTAGTCCATGATTCGACAGACCGGCGGGCTCGCGGTTGGCGCGATTTCGACGAGGTCCAGGTCCAAGCTCCGCGCTAACGCCAATGCCTCACGGCTCGACATCACGCCACGCTGATTGCCCTCGTTGTCAATGAGCCGAACGGTTTCGACTCGAATACGCTCATTGACGCGGTGGTCTCCAGGTCCTGTTGCGATATGCCTCTCCTTGCTCTATGCGACGCCATGGCGCCGCCACGGCAAGCGAGGCGAAGACTCTGGACCCGGCGTACTGCGCATACCCAGGTGGACGTTGGCGTCGCCAACCTCACTTGCTGTGAACTGCCTGACAAGGCTAGCAGAGCGACGACTTCGACAACGACGTCGGGCGAGCCCAGCGGACCACGAGTGCCGACCCTAGTATCGACCGACTACCGACTCCGGCGCCTTGGAGGCATTTCGCTCCTGATCAGCACTTAGTTCGAGACGACAACCGTCCAGGCCCGCAGCGCCCACCAGGGCCCTCGGTAGGCTCGCGACGTGGATCGATCTCGATGCCCGCAGCGGAGCCGAGCACTCGATGGGCCGCTGGTCGGCGCCCACGCCTGAGACCCGCCGGCGCGTCGGTCGCCGGGGGCTCGCGTGGCCGGCGCTGTTTCTCGCACTCGTTGGAGCAGTCGGCGGCGTGCTGATGCTTCGATCGGCCGCGGTGCATCGCGTCGGTGACACCCCACGGGCGACACGGGCCTGTCGGGCGGGTCTCGTCGAGGTCACCAACGGACCCTACGTCGGCGGTGCGACCCAGGAGGAGGCACACTCCCTGGCAATTATTAACACCTCGTCGGTCGCCTGCTCACTGCACGGCTACGTCCGCCTCGTCGTCTACGGTGAGCACGGGCGGCCACTTCCGTTGCGCTTCGCGCATCACCCGACCGGCGGCTGGCCCATGGCCACCGTGGTGCCGAGGTCGTTCGCGATCGCACCTCGGGCGTCGGGCTACGTCTTCGTGGCCCAAAACGCCTGCTACACGGGCTACGCCACGATCAGCCGGCACATCGCCGTTACGCTTCCGAGCGACCGCCGCGCGCTGGCACTCACGCTGCGCCGTCCGATCGCCCTGTGCACCGGACCCTCGGCGCAGGTCGGTAATGTCGTGGCCATCTCACCCATCGAGCCGTCGATCGCCGCCACACAGGGTCCGATCCCCTAGTCGTGACCTTCCGAGCCACGACATCGGTGGTGGGTCGTGGGCCGCTACCGTGGAACCATGAGCGACGACAAGGGTGTCGACGAGGAGATCGAGTGGATTCGCTCCACCCCCGTTGAGGTCATCCTCGGCAACCACCTCTTCCGAATGATCCAGATGGCGGCCGTACACCTGGCGGACACGCCGCCGAACCTGCCCGCCGCGCAACTCAGCATCGACCTCGTCCACGCCATGATCGAGGCCGGTGGCGACCGGCTTGGTGAGCACGTCGGCCTCTACCGAAGCGCCCTGGCCGAGGTCCAGCAGGTCTATGTGCGAGCGGCGAGCGGCTCGCCCGCCTCGTAGCGACGCGGGCGCACCTCACTCACCTCGTCGGCGCCTCGGTGTCCGGCCACCCGGATTCCGCTGACTTCGAGTCCGTTGTCGACGTGGCGGCTGCCATCGGCGATGGCCACGCAGTGGAAGTACCACCGGCCGTCGCCGTCGTCAATCCAACCGTCACCCCGGTCGTCGTCGAAATCGACGACGACGCCCTCTATCCTCATCGACCCGATCGCTGGCGCAGCAGGGAGACCATTTCCAGTGCCGTCAGCGCCGACTCGCGTCCCTTGTTGGTCTCGTCAGGCAGCGATCGCTCGAGCGCCTGCGCCACGGTGTTCGTCGTCAGCACCCCGAAGATCACTGGCACTCCGGTGGTCAGCTGCACGTCCTGGACGCCACGGGCGCTTTCGCCCGCGACGACCTCGTAGTGACCGGTGTCCCCGCGAATCACGGCGCCGAGGGTTATGACCGCGTCAACCGGTGACGGCCCGTCGGCGAAGGCGAGGGCCATCATGGGAATTTCGTAGGCGCCGGGCACCCAGGCCAGGGTGATGTCCGAGCGCGAGACACCAGCCTCGTCGAGCGCGGCCAGAGCGCCGTCGATCAGCCGCGTCGTCACCCCACCGTTGAATCGCCCGGCCACGATCGCGATGCGCAAGCCTCGCCCGTCGTGGCTGCCTTCGAGGTAGCTGCCAACGGCGGCGCGGATTGCCTCGCCCTTGGCGGGGTCGAACTCGGTCTGGTCATTCGACGTCATCGAGACCTCCCAGGATGTGGCCCATGCGCTCGCGCTTGGTTCGCAGGTAGTCGATGTTGTACGGGGTCGGCGTACTCTCGATTGGCACCCGCTCGACGATGTTCAGGCCGAAGCCCTCCAGCCCCCCGTACTTGCTCGGGTTGTTGGTCATGAGCCGCATCGAGGTCACCCCGAGGTCCACGAGGATCTGGGCGCCGATGCCGTACTCGCGCGAGTCGACCGGCAAGCCCAGTTCGAGGTTGGCGTCCACGGTGTCGTGACCGTTCTCCTGGAGCGCGTAGGCGCGGATCTTGTGACCAAGGCCGATCCCGCGTCCCTCGTGGCCGCGCAGGTAGACCACGACGCCGGCACCCTCGGCGGCGATCTTCATCATGGCCGCCTGCAGCTGGGGACCGCAGTCACAGCGCAGCGAACCGAGCACGTCACCCGTCAGGCACTCCGAGTGCACCCGCACGAGCACGTTCGGCGTCGACTCGATGTCGCCGTAGACCAGGGCCAGGTGCTGCTCGCTGTCGAGGATCGACTCGAACACCACCGCTTGGAAGTTGCCGAACTCCGTGGGCAGCGCCGCCTCGGCGATCCGCTTCACCAACTTCTCGTGGTGGCGCCGATAGCGGATGAGGTCGGCGATCGACACGATCGGCAGGTTGTGACGCGCGGCGAACGCCTCGAGCTCGGGGAGGCGGGCCATGTCGGACTTGTCGGCACTCACGATCTCGCACAGCACGCCCGAGGGCGCCTTGCCCGCCAGCCGACAGAGGTCAACGGTCGCCTCAGTGTGCCCGGCACGCTTGAGCACTCCACCGGGTCGGTAGCGCAGCGGAAAGATGTGTCCGGGGCGGTTCAGATCGGTCGGGCGCGTGTCGGGATCGATGAGCGCGCGCACCGTGGCGGCGCGGTCGTGCGCCGAGATGCCGGTCGTCGTGCCGTGTCGGTAGTCCACGGTCACGGTGAAGGCCGTGCGCTGGGCCTCGGTGTTCGCCACGACCATCAGGGGCAGGTCGAGCTCGTCGGCCCGGGCCGACTCCAGCGGAACGCAGAAGACCCCCGACGTGTACTCGAGGTAGAAGGCCATGGACTCGGCCGTCACGTCCTCGGCGGCCATGATCAGGTCGCCTTCGTTCTCGCGGTCCTCGTCGTCGACGACCACGACCATTCCGCCGTCGCGAATTGCGCGGACTGCCTCTTCAATCGTCGATAACGCCACTAGACCTCCAATTCGATACGAACATCTTCGCCGACCGTTCGCACATCCACCAATCGGCCGCGCCGCAGGTCGCCGATCGTCGACGTCGTCAGGTCGACGAGGGCACCGACGGTGCCCGTCGCGCCCGCGAGCGCCGGCGCCACGTACCAGACGATCCGGTTGACGAGACCCGCGGCCACGAAGGCGCTCGCGGTCTTGGGCCCGCCTTCCACCAACGCCTGGAGCACGCCACTCGCGCCGAGCTCGTCGAGTACCGCGCCGACGTCGCCCGAACGCTCCCAGCACGGTCGGACCTTGGCGTGCTCTGGCGCACGACCAAGCACGACGCGCAGCGGCTCGAGCACCACGTCCTCGAGGCGTGCCGTGAGACGCGGATCGTCACGGCGCACGGTTCCCGCGCCGACGATGATCGCCTGGCTGCGCGCACGCAGCACGTGGGCGTCTCGGCGCGCGGCCTCCCCGGTAATCCACTGACTGGACCCGTCCGGCATGGCGACGACGCCGTCCAGGGTTGCGGCGACCTTCATGACCACGTACGGCCGCCCGGTCTCGCGGTGCCAGAGGTAGGCCGCGAGCTGCTCGCGCACCGCTGCCTCGCCCACGCCGACTGTCACCTCGATACCCGCGTCACGCAGAGCGGCGACGCCCGATCCCGACACGCGTGGATCGGGATCGAGGGTGCCGACCACCACCGACGCCACCCCGGCCGCGACGATCGCCTCGGTGCACGGGCCCGTTCGACCCGTGTGGCTGCACGGCTCGAGGGTGACCACGAGGGTGGCGCCAGCGGCCGACGTACCGGCGTTTCGCAGCGCCACCACCTCGGCGTGGGCGTCCCCGGGAACCTGCGTATGGCCGATGCCAACGATGCCGCCCCGGCGATCGACGACCAGCGCGCCGACCCAAGGGTTGGGCGGGGCGTGGTAGCGGGCCTTCTCGCCCTCGGCCACGGCGCGAGCCATGAGGTCCTCGAGATCGATCACGCCGCCCCCGCCGCGAGTCGCAGCGCCCGGGCCGCCGCCAGGGGGTCGGGTTTGGCGAAGATGGCCGAGCCCGCGACGAGCACGTTCGCGCCGGCGCCAACCGCGACCGGGGCCGTGCGCTCGTCGATGCCACCGTCGACCTCCAGGTCGACCGCGAGGCCCTGACCGTCGATCTCGCCGCGCGCCTGGACGACCTTGTCCATGACCTCGCCGATGAAGGACTGTCCGCCGAAGCCCGGGAACACCGTCATGAGCAGCAGCAGGTCGATCCCGCCGAGGAACGGGGCGACGGCCGAGAACGGCGTGTCCGGGTTGGCCGCCAGCCCCACCCGAAGTCCCACGGCGCGCGCCTCGGCGATCAACGCTCCCGTGTCGCCGATCTCGACGTGGATCGTGCACCCGTCCGCGCCGGCGGCCTTGAAGGCCTCGAAGTACCGGCCGGGCTCGGTCATCATGAGGTGGCAGTCAAAGAACCGGTCGCTGTAGCGACGAAGTGAGGCCACGACGGGCGGCCCGATCGAGACGTTGGGCACGAAGTGACCGTCCATGACGTCCACGTGCAACCAGTCCGTTTCGTCGTCAATGGCGCGAACCTGCGCAGCCAGCGATCCGAAGTCCGCCGCCAGGATCGACGGGGCGACACGAAGGCGGCCCGTCGGACCGGCGTCAATGGTGGTCATGCCCCCCAGCCTAGAGAGCCCCGTCACCGCCACCGCACGATCTCGTCCGATCGAACCCGACCCCGCCACCAGTCAGCGGCCGGCATGGTGCGACCGCCCTCGGGACGCAGGGCGTCGAGCACGAGTGCGCCACCCTGGACGCCGAGCAGGATCTCGCCATCCTGGCGGCAGAGGGTCCCCGGGGCGGTCGCGGCGTCAACGGACAGCGCGTGGGCCTCGATCAGCCGGATCCGCTGGTCATCGACGAGCAGCCACGAACGCTCCAGTCGCACGATCCGAAGGTTCTCGTCGACCGAGCGCGCGGGGTCGAGATGGAAGGTCTCAGCGTCGAACTTCGTCGCGTAGGTCACCTCGCCCGACTGCGCGACGGGGTGGTCGAGCAGCGCGGAGTCGCCGAGCACCTCGAGCAGCGCCTGCGCGCCGAGTCGAGCCAGACGCTCGAGCAATACCCCGAGCGTCGCGTCGGCGATCTCGATGCGTCGCTCGAGGTGCACGGGGCCCGTGTCGAGGCCCTCGTCGAGCGTCATGATCGACACACCAGTCTCGCGGTCGCCGGCGAGGATCGCGCGCTCGACCGGCGCGGCGCCACGCCAGCGCGGCAGCAGCGAGAAGTGGACGTTGAGCATCGGGACCCGCTCGAGGACCGCGGCGGGGATCATCGCGCCATAGGCCACGACGACGCCGCGATCGACGTCGTAGGCCGCCAGGTCGGCAATCCGGTGGATCACCGGAATGCCCCGCGACACCGCTTCAGCCTTCACCGGGCTCGGGGTCTGCCCCGACCCTCGACTCCGACGCCGGTCCGGTCGCGTTACGACGACCGCGACGTCGTAGCCCGCGTCACAGAGCGCCCCGAGTGACGCCACCGCCGGCGCCGGTGTTCCGAAGAAGGCCAGGCGCATCTACTCGCCGAGCAGCTGACCGAGTCCGTCGACGTCGCGTCCGAGCGTGAGGCGCCGATGGCGCAGCAGCTTCTTCGCCTCGCGTCGCTGGTCCTCGTCCAGGCGCTCGACCAGGAGGACCCCTTCGAGGTGGTCCATCTCGTGCTGGAAGATCCGGCCCTCGTACTCGTCGGTCTCAATGTCGATCTCGTTGCCGTCGAGGTCGTAGCCCCGCAGGTGCACGGCGTTGGGACGCGTGATCTCCCAGCTGAGCCCCGGTACGGAAAGGCAACCCTCCTCGAAGGTCCACTCGCCGTCGGTCTCGACGATGACGGGATTCACCACCACGACGGGTCCGTCGCCCTGGTCGTAGACGAAGAGCCGCTTCTGCACGCCGATCTGGTTGGCGGCGAGGCCCGCGCCGGGCGCCTCGTACATGGTCTCGATCATGACCTCGGCCAGCGCGGCGATCCGGCCGTTGATGTCCTCCACGGGCGTGGTGACCTGGGTCAGCACCGGGTCACCGTACACGCGGATGGGCAGTGTATTCACGGCCCCAGGCTACCGGCTCAGTCGACGGCGATACGCAGGGAGGTCGGGCGATTCGGTGCCCGAAGCGCCTCGAGCAACGTGGCGAGGTCTCGCGCGCGCACCGACACGTCCGACGCACCCTCGCTGACGCGCACTCGCGCGCGATCGAGTGTCTCGGCGAACGCGGCCGCCCCGTCGCCACGCAGTGACGCCGCCGCGCCGAAGGGCGCGAGTTCGAGGAGGCGCGCCGTCTCGAGCTCGTCGGCCAGCAGCTGGTCGAAGGAGCCCTCGGCGACGGCTCGAATCACCGGGTCATCGCCGCGGCGCGTCTGGACGATCACCTGTCCGCGACCCTCGCGACGCGAGCCGACGAGCCGGCCGGCGCGACCCAGCACGCTCACCGCCTGGCGTCGAGCCGACTCGCGTGGCGCGAGCAGGTACTGGTCAAAGTCATCAATGACGACCAGCGGGGCCCGCCGCACGCGCTGGAAGACGGCCTCGGTACCGACCACGACCCGCGCCAGCGCACCGTCGGGCGCGTCGGCCGCGGTCACGACGCTCACCGGTTGACCGATCTGGGCCTCGAGATCGCGCTGGGTGGTGCTCACGCCCTGACGCAGCCGCCGCACCCGCGTCGATCCACAGGACCGGCAAAACCGCTCGCGCGGCTGGTGGGCGTTGGCACAGGCGACGCCCTCGGGCACCTCCTGCTCGGCCTGCGTGCAGACGGCACAGCGATAGAGCTCGTGGCACTGCGCGCACGCGAGTAGCCGACCTCGTCCCAGGCGCTGGTGCACGATGACCGCGGCCACCGGTTCGCTCTGAGCGAGCGCGCGGTGCACGGCGTCGAGCGTCTCGCGGGCGAGCACGCCGTCGTGCGGGTCACCGCCTCGACGATCGACGACCGTCAATCGCGGCCACCCGCCATCGACGCCCGCGTCGCGCCGAAAGCCACCGAACATGAACCGCGGTTCCGGGAACATCGACGTGGCCCAGAGCGGCGCTCCCTCGCGCCGGCACCGTTCCGCGAGCACATCGAAGGCGTGCCAGGTGGGAACCGCGTCGGACCGGAGCGACTCGTCTTCGAGGTCCAAGACCACCGCGCCCGCCACGTGGGCGACTGGCGCCATCGCGGCGCCGCGGGCTCCCACGACGATCGGCCACCCGGCGCGCATTCGCTCCCACTGATCGGCGCCGGCGACGTCACAGCCTCGCTGTTCGAGGCGCCCGCGCAGCCGGCGCGCCCACGAGTCCGTCGGGGCAACGACGATCAGACTGCCGGGCGCCAAACGCGTCGCGCGATAGGCCGCGAGCACCAGCCCGAGCGGATCGGTCGTTGGCGCGAGTTGGATCACGCCCGGCTCGTAGTCGACGAGTTGGCCGCTAATGGAGGCGAGCAGCGGCTTCGCCACCGGTGGCGTGGGCAGCGACGTCACCAGGCGGGTCGGCGACGCCGACACGAGCAGACGCGCCAAGGGCGCGAGCCAGCGGTCGCTCGCCCACGAGAGGAACCCGAGCATCTCGGCCGGCGGGCCGTAGCCCAACCACTTGCCAATCGGCTTGAGCTCGGGGGTGGGCGTCGCCTCGTCGAGCACCCAGGCTCGCACGCTGCGGTGATTGAAATCGACGCGCACGCGGTCGCCCAGGCCGAGCGAGGCGATGCGCTCTGGTACCAGGTAGTCAAAGGGGCGATCAACGGCGGCGACCTCGGTCACCACGCGAACCGCCCGCGGCTGGGCCACTAGTTCAGCGACAGCTCCCGACGCAGGTCGTCGACCCGCGGCGTCTGTTCCCACGTGAAGCCTTGATCGCTTCGCCCGAAGTGCCCGTAGGCGGCCGTGCGCTGGTAGATCGGTCGACGAAGGTCCAGGTCGCGGATGATCGCGGCGGGACGCAGGTCGAAGATGGCGTCAACGGCCTTGGCGATCTTGGCCCGGTCGACGGTCTCGGTCCCGAAGGTCTCTACTAGTACCGAGACGGGACGGGCCACGCCGATGGCGTAGGCCACCTGCACCTCGCAACGCTGCGCGGCGCCGGCGGCCACGACGTGCTTGGCGACCCAGCGTGCCGCGTACGCCGCGGACCGGTCGACCTTGGACGGGTCCTTGCCCGAGAAGGCACCACCACCGTGGCGAGCCATCCCGCCGTAGGTGTCGACGATGATCTTGCGCCCCGTCAGGCCGGCGTCGGCGTGCGGACCGCCGAGGACGAACTTGCCCGACGGGTTGACGATGACCCGCATCGAGCTGGTGTCGAGGTTGGACGGCAGGACCGGCTTGATCACGTGCTCGAGGACGTCGTGGCGGATCGTGGTCTGGGAGTCGTAGCCATCCTCGTGCTGGGTGGAAACGAGCACGGTGTCGACCGCGACCGGACGACCGTCTTCGAAGGCAATCGTGACCTGGGTCTTGCCGTCGGGACCGAGGTACGGGATCAGGCCGGATCGGCGTACCTGGGCCAAGCGCATCGAGAGCCGGTGCGCGAGCCAGACCGGCACGGGCATGAAGTCATCGTTGTCGTCACAGGCGTAGCCGAACATCATGCCCTGGTCACCCGCGCCGAGCGCGTTCAACTGGTCCTCGCCGCCCGAGCCGCTTCGCAGCTCGAGGGCCGCGTCGACGCCGCCGGCGATGTCGGGGCTCTGCTTGTCCAAGGACACCAGGACCGCGCAGGTACGGCCGTCGAATCCCTTGCTACCGCTGTCGTAGCCGATGTCCAGGATCGTCTTACGCGCAATGGCGTTGATGTCAACGACCGCGGTGGTCGTGATCTCGCCCGCGACCACGCACAGTCCCGTCGTGAGCAGTGTCTCGCAGGCCACCCGCGCGTGCGCGTCCTGGGTCAAGATGGCGTCCAAGACGCTGTCAGAGACCTGATCTGCGATCTTGTCGGGATGTCCTTCCGTCACCGACTCCGACGTGAAGAGGGTGCGATCGCTCATTGGTCTCCTTGCGGTAACAATGCAACCACCCTAGTCAACACCTCTAGCGCAACGTCCTCTTTTGTTCGCATCGACACCGTCACCGGGTCGTGGTCGCGAAGCAGCAGCACCACTTCATTGGTCCTGGACTCGAAGCCCGCCCCGGGGGTCGTGACGTCGTTGACGACCAGCAGATCAGCACCCTTGCGTTCGAACTTCGACTGCGCATTGGCGAGCACGTCGGTCGACTCCGCGGCGAAACCGACGATGACCTGGCCGTCGCGCCGAGCGCCGGTCAACTCCACCAGGATGTCTGGGGTGGCCACCAGTGACAGCTTGGGCGGACCCGCCGCCTTCTTGAGCTTGTTGGGTGCCGGCGCGACCGTGAAGTCCGCCACGGCCGCCGCCATCACGATGACGTCAGACTCGCTGGCCCGCGCGAGCACGCGATCGCGCAGCTCGGCCGCGGTCACGACGGGCACCACGTCGATTCGGCGTTGCACGTCGAGGGCGAGCGGCCGGACGGTCGTTGTAACCAGGGTGACCGCGGCTCCCAGGCGTGCGGCGACCTCGGCGATGGCGTGACCCTGGCGGCCCGAGGACCGGTTCGTGATCACCCGAACGGGATCGATCGGCTCACGCGTGCCACCCGCGGTGACCAGCACCCGCCGGCCCGTCAGCGGGCCACGGTACCCCTCGACGATTCGCTGCACGAGCGCGACGATCGTCGCGGGATCGGCCAGTCGTCCGGCCCCCTCGTCACCGCCCGCGAGGTGGCCGCGCTCGGGCTCGAGCACGAGCACCCCACGTCGACGCAGGGTCGCCAAGTTTTCCTGGACGACGGGCTGCTCCCACATCTCGGTGTGCATCGCCGGACACAGCAGCACGGGCGACGCACTCGCCATCAGGGTCGCAGTGAGCAGGTCGTCGGCGAGGCCGGCCGCGAAGCGCGCGATCAGGTGGGCGGTCGCGGGTGCGACGACGATGAGATCAGCCGACTGACCGAGCTTGGTGTGGGGTATCGGCAGGTTCGGGTCATCGTACAGGCCGACGCGCGCCGGTTCGCTCGCGAGCGCGGTGAAAGTCAGCGGCGCCACGAAGCGCGTGGCGTCAGGAGTCAGGATCGGAGCGACGTGATAGCCGGCGTCGCGCAGGCGCCGGAGCACTTCGACGGCCTTGTAGGCCGCGATGCCGCCGGCGACGCCCAGAACGATTCGAGGTGTCGGCTCAGGCGTCGCGGAGGGCATCGGTGAAGGCGTCCAGCTCGTTCGCCTCGTCCTGGTGCGCCTGGGCTGCGTCTCGGTCGCGACGCTCCTGCTCGAGCTCCTCGGGCGTCGGACGGTGGAATTCGAGCTTGCCCTCGTAGAGCTCCTGGAGCGACAGCGACAGCGACTTGTTCGACAGTGACGTCACCTGGGGTGGGATCATCGCGCCGTGGCCCGTTCCGAGTCCGTTGTAGTAGTCGTTGATCTCGCGTGCGCGAATCGCCGACACCGCGACCAGGGTGAACTTCGAGTTGCCAACCTTGGCCAGCAGCTCCTCGATGGGCGGATCGACAAGCGATGGGCGCTCGGTCATGGATTCAGTCCTTTGATTACGCGAGGGTTCGACGGTCTCGTCGGAGTTCTTCCAGTATAGAGAGGATTTCGCTGGTGGCCCGCTCCACGTCGTCATTGACGATGACGTGGGTCGCGAGGCGTTCGCCGACGCGCATCTCGCCCGCCGTGCTGTGCAGCCGCCGCTGGACGTGGTCCTCGGTGTCACCGCGCCCGCGTAGGCGGGCTTCGAGATGGTCCATCGAGGGCGGAACGACAAGGAAGATCACGACGTCGTCGTAGTGTCGCCGCACCTGCTCAGCCCCCTGGACCTCGATCTCGAGCAGCACATCGGCGCCGCCGGTTCCCGTGGGAACGGGCGTGCCGTAGAGGTTGCCCTGGAACTGCGCCCACTCGAGGAATCGGCCCTCGTCAATCGCGCGCTCGAAGGTCTCCCGGTCCACGAAGACGTACTCGTCACCCGTCTCGGTCTCGCGTTTGTTGCGCGTCGTCCAACTGCGGCTGAGCCACAGCCGGGGATCGGCCTCGACGAGTCGCCGGGCTATTGTCCCTTTGCCGACTCCACCAGGACCAATCAGTACCGCCAGCAGCGGTTCAGCGCACAAGGGCTCGAAACAGCTCGGCGCGCTGCTTGGGACCAAGCCCGCGAATCCGGCGCGACTTGGCGATCTGGGCCTTTTGCATGATGCGCTCGGCCTTCACGTCACCGATGGCCGGAAGCGCGCTGATCAAGTCATACGCGCGCATCTGGGCGACGCACTCCTCGCGGTCGGCAAGTTCGAACAACTCCTCTAAAGAAAGTTCACCAGACTTGATCTGCCGCTTCACCTCCGCCCGGCGTCGCCGGTTCGCCACGGCGAGTCGTGAGGCTTGAACTCGCTGCTCTTGCGACAGTGTTGGCGGAGTCGGTGTCACGGGCACAGAATACATCGTGACGAGCGCAAATGCACTCAAGAACTAGGGCAGGGCGTCAGATATTTCGTCGCGCCAGCGCCGAGCGGCGTCGTGCACCGCGCGGCGATCCGGACCCCGCTCGAGGATCGACCGAGCCACGTTGACCAGGACTGATGCACGAGGGACACCGCCGAACAGCCGGCGGACCCGTTCGGGCGTGGCGCCCTGGGCGCCCACGCCTGGCACCAGGATCGGCCCCTGCAGCCGCGTGAGGTCAAAATCCGGGCGATCCCTGGTCGCGCCGATCACCGCACCGATGGCGCCGAGCGACTCGGCACCGGCGTTCAGGGCGGCGATCGCACCCAGGACCGCGACCTCAACGCTGCGCTCGCCGTCCACGATCGCGCCCTGGACCTCGCGACCCTCGGCGTTGGAGGTCGCGGCGAGTACGAAGAGCCCCCGGCCGCTGCCTTGCGCCGCGCGCACGAGTGGCGCCAGCGATCCGACACCGAGGTAGGGGTGGGCCGTCAGCGCGTCGACGGCGAGTGGCGAGCCGTCGGTGAGCCACGCCTGGGCGTAGCCCTCGACCGACGAGCCGATGTCGCCGCGCTTGGCATCGGCGACGACGACGAGCGACGCGTCACGGGCCTCGCGAATCACCCGCTCGAGGATCCGATACCCGGCCGAGCCGAATCGTTCGAAGAAGGCGACCTGGGGCTTGACGGCCACGGCGGTGCCAATCGCTGCCTCGACGATGGACAACGCGGCGAATTCGAGTCCCTCGACGTCATCGCGTCGACCCCACTGCTCGAGCACTGTCGCGCTGGGGTCGACACCGATGCACAGCGGACCGCGCTCGGTGATCAGTTCCTGCAGCCGCACGCCGAACGATTCAACCATGGGCCACCCCGATAATCTCGCGCACGTCAGCCACGCCGTGTGACCCCAGCCACGAGAGGACCTCGCGTTGGATGCGCCACGGCGCACGAGGCGACGCGAAGATCGCCGTTCCGACTTCCACGGCGCTGGCGCCGGCCATCAGCATCGCGATCGCGTCCTCGCCCGAACGCACGCCGCCCACGCCCACGATCGGCACGTCGGGCAGGGCACGGCGGCAGTCAAAGATCGCGCGCAATGCGACGGGGTGGATCCCGGGACCGCTCACCCCTCCCCCGATGCCGCCGAGGACGGGACGGCGGCGCTCGACGTCGATGGCGAGACCGAGCACGGTATTCACGAGCACCAGCGCCTCGGCGCCCGCGTCGACCGCGGTCGCGGCAATGCGCACGAGATCGGGCGTGTTCGGGCTCAGCTTGACCCACACCGGCCGCTTCTCGCTGACGGTCGCGCGCACGATCGCGGCCGTCGCCTCCGGTGAGTGGGCGAACATCGTCGCGCGGTCCTCGAGATTCGGACAGCTCGCATTCACCTCGAGCGCGATCGCCGGCGATTCGGCCAGCCCATCGGCGGCGTCAGCGAACTCCTGGGTGTTGCGTCCCCAGATCGAAGTGACAATCGTCGCACCCGTGGCCACGAGCGACGGTTCATAGTCCTGACGCCACGCCGCCACGCCGGGCCCCGCGAGTCCGACGGAATTGATCAGATGCTCGCCGACCGCCGCGATTCTCGGCGCCGGGTTGCCGGGCCAGGCGAAACTCGCCAGCGACTTGGTGACCAAGGCCCCGAGGCGGCTGAGGTCGCCGTAACCGGCGAGTTCGTCGCCAAACCCCGCGGTGCCCGCGGCAGTAAGGATCGGCGAGCGCAGCGCCACTGAGCCCACGCGCGTCGTGAGCGATGCCTCGCTCATCGGTGCAGTTCCTGCAGGGAACGCACACGCCATCCCCGGGCCCGCGTGTCGGCGATACCGCGCGCGGCCGCGAGTCCCGCGCTCAGGGTCGTCAGGCAGGGCACGGCGTGGGCGACGCACGCGTGTCGGATCTGAGCGCCGTCGAGCATGGCGTTGCCGCCCGAGGGGGTGTTCACCACGAGCTGCACCGCGCCCTCGGCGATGAGTGTGACGGCATCGGCGCCCAGGTCGGCGAGACCGACCTTGCCCACCAGGGTCGCCACGCTCAGCCCGTTGGCGCGCAGGTAACCCGCCGTTCCGACGGTGGCCGCGATGCTAAATCCGAGCTCCAGCAGCTGGCGTGCGAGGGCGAGCCCCCCGACCTTGTCGCGGTCGGCGAGGGACAAGAAGACCTGTCCACTGTCGGGCAGGCCGGTGCCGGCGGCTAACTGGGACTTCGCGAAGGCGATGCCGAAGCTCTCGCCGATCCCCATCACCTCGCCGGTCGAGCGCATCTCGGGTCCGAGGATCGTGTCGACCGCCGGGAATCGATTGAACGGCAGCACGGCTTCTTTCACGCTGACGTAGTCGGGCTGCGGGGTCTCTCGCGGCACGACGCCCTCGTCTCGCAGGAATGCGAGGGTCTGACCGAGCATGACACGAACCGCGACCTGGGCCAACGCGACGCCCGTCGCCTTCGCGACGAAGGGAACGGTCCGACTGGCACGGGGGTTCGCTTCGAGCACGTAGACCTCGTCGTCCTTCACGGCGTACTGGACGTTGACCAGTCCGATCACGCCGAGCGAATCGGCGATCCGCCTCGTGTAGTCGTGCAGGGTCTCGATGATGGTCGCACTGAGCGACTGCGGCGGCAACGCGCACGCGGAATCGCCCGAGTGGATTCCCGCCTCCTCGACGTGCTCCATGACCCCGGCGACGTAGGTCTCCCCGGCCGCGTCGCGGATCGCATCGACGTCGATCTCGACCGCGTCTTCGAGGAAGCTATCGAGCAGAATCGGCCTGGTAGCACTCACGCCCCCCTCGCGCGCCAACGCGCCGTGGGCCCCGGTGAGGTTCGCCATGACGCGACGCAACGACTGCTCGTTGTAGACGATCTCCATGGCCCGCCCGCCCAGCACGTAGCTCGGGCGTACCAGGACGGGGTACCCAATTCGCGTCGCGACCTCGATGGCCTCCTCCAGGGTCACCGCGACGTCGCCGGGTGGCTGGCGAAGCCCGATCTCGTTGCAGATCGCCGACCAGTGCTCGCGGTCCTCGGCGGCGTCGATGGCGCTGACGGGCGTGCCGAGCACGAGCGACGGGTCCAGGGTGTGGGCGAGCTTGAGGGGCGTCTGGCCGCCCAGGGACACGATGACCCCGGCGACACGCGCGCCGTCGACGCAAGCCGCCTGCTCGGCCGCAACGATCTCGGCCACGTCCTCGGGGGTGAGTGGCTCGAAGTAGAGGCGGTCTGACGTGGAGTAGTCCGTCGACACCGTCTCGGGGTTGCAGTTCACCATCACCGACTCATAGCCCATGTCGCGCAGCACGTAGGACGCGTGCACGCAGCAGTAGTCGAACTCGATGCCCTGGCCGATCCGATTGGGCCCCGAGCCCAGGATGATGACCCGATCCTTAGACGAGGGCCTGACCTCGGTCTCGTCCTCAGTCGTCCCGTAGTGATACGGCGTGGCCGCGTCGAACTCGGCCGCGCAGGTGTCGACGGTCTTATACGTGACTGGCGCCAGCGCACTGCGCGCGGTGCGAACGAGCGCCGGGTCGGTCCGGCTGATCGCGGCGACCTGGGAGTCGGTGAAGCCCCACTGGCGGTAACGACGCCAGGTGCGCGCGTCAAAGCCGAGGACGTCGGCGTCGCGCAACTCGCGCTCGCACGCCACGATCACAGCCATCTGGTCGATGAACCACGGGTCGATGCCCGTGCGGGCCGAGACCTCCTCGACGGACGCACCACGCCACAGCATCTCGTGCAGTGCGTAGAGCCGCTCCGGGGTGGCCACGACGCAGCGATG
>JAJZSX010000307.1 GCA_021849435.1 Actinomycetes bacterium
AAGGAAGGCCGGGCGGTTCATCGATCCACCTCGGCGAAAGGACGCATCTCGCACCGGGCGCGCCCGATGGCCACCAGCATCACGAAGTCCAGGCACGTCCAGACGCACCAGGAATTCGCCCCGCCACGGTTCAGACCCGATGAGGCGGTCCTGGACACGCCACCAAAGACCACTGTCCAGACGATGATCTGATTCGGCACGTTCACGAGGAACTGACACCTTCGAATGCGAAGGACACTCGCGCCAACAGCGATACGAGTGGCGTCCACACCCACGACAGGATCCGTCGGGTAC
Source organism: Actinomycetes bacterium (assembly GCA_021849435.1). The sequence continues at coordinate 295 of JAJZSX010000307.1, forward strand.
AATCGCTGTCGCACAGGGCGATGCGACCGTGGCCGGAGGTAGATCGCGGCGACCACCGGAACCCTTCGATGTACGTCGGGGTAGCCAGAACCTGTCGCATACATCCCCCCGGACGAATATGTAGTTACGTAGTTAACCACTACCGTATTACTACGCGTTTAGTTACGTACTATCACTTAGATTCCAGCCTGTCAATGACGCAACGAGGCCCAGAGCGCGGACAAGCGCCTGTGAGCTCTTCGAGCCCTCACCAACGACGTGGTCGAACTCTCTTTGCCCTACATCCGACCTCGTCGCGAGCCAGAACAGACAGGGCCCCGAAAGCCATCGACGAAGCGGATCTCATGACAGCGAGCCGATTCACCAGGGAGCGGGGCACCAGTTACGCCAGTTCGCTCGAACGTCACGCGTATGACAACGCGCGTCTTCTGTACATTCCACGCTTGACCAGTCGGGCACCGCCGCCGTGACGAGAACGACTAGGTCAAACGACTTCGCCGCGCACGATGCGTTGGTGGCGTCGGCGCCGAATCAGTGCGCGGCCCGAGTATCTCGGTCAGAACTCGATCAAGGTCCTCTATTAGTTGTTGGTCTCGCCGAGCGCGCCGCAACGTTTGAACCACCGCCACTCCCGCCACGGCGCAATACGAGACGAGCGCGGCGAACGACACCAGCAACAGTACCGCCAGCACGCCTCCGACGAATCCCACCATGCTTCAATCTTGGGCGGTCCGGCCCAAAATAGGAACCCTGAATCTACGGTGCCCCGATCAGAATTTCTACGGGTGCTCTTCACGCCTACGGAGGCATCCCGCAGACTCTTCTCAGTATGAAGTGAACCTGAGCTTCCCGTCTCGGCACAGTTCGTACAACTCTCGCCGCCGCACATTGACTGCGAGGAGCGATCGGCGACGTTCGACGACTCGCTCTTCGCAACACTGGCCCGGCCACCAGTGGAAGTACGTGTCGGGTCAAATTCACGCCGCCTCGAGTCGATTGGCACTTCAACTCAACGATCACGGTATGAACGACAACTGACTTCTCTCGGATTCCACATTGTCCACGTTACGGCAGATCCGGGCCATCTCACTCACGTAGTCGTAGGTCGCATTTGCTCCACCTCGTCTCCGGTAGTCATCGCAGACGAGTAACCAACGCCCTCTGTCATGTCCGTTCCCACCCGATCGCATCGCAGCGCTGCCGTGGTCACGGCGTCAAGTAGACGAACTGTGTACTCGTGCGTCGGGTGCTGAAGCACGTGCTTAGTCTCTCCGCGTTCGACGACCTGACCCTCGTTTAGAACCAAAATGTGATCGGTGATAACCCGCGCGCTGAGAAGATCATGAGTGATGTAGAGGAGGCTGATCTTGCGCTCCTCTCGCAACGTGGCGAGAAGCTTCAATATGCCCGCGCGCATCGACACGTCCAGCATCGACACCGGCTCATCGGCAATGATGAGCTCGGGCTCTGAAGCAAGGGCACGGGCGATGACCACTCTTTGACGCTGACCACCCGACAGTTGATGTGGAAGTTTCTTCGCGAACTGGACGGTGGGAACGAGCCCCACCGCTTCGAGTAGTTCGTGTGCCCTCTCCGACGCCGCAATCCGCGACATTCCGAGGAAGTTGACGCAGGGTCGACTGACCACATACTCGACCGTGTGCATCGGATTCAGGGCCCCGTACGGATCCTGGAAGACCATCTGCACGCGACGGTGAAGCGAGCGCAGCTCTCGGCGGTGAATCCGCTCGATGGCCAGGTCGCCATAGCGAATCCGGCCCGATGTGGGACGCTCCGCACCAATGATCATCTTGGCCAGCGTGCTTTTGCCGCTCCCGCTTGCTCCCACCAGTCCGACGGACGCACCGGGAGCTATTTCAAAGGACACGTCGACGACAGCGGGATGCGCCACCCTCGCGCCGCGATGCGCCAGATACGTCTTCGATACGTGTTCGACAGTCAGTGGCGCTCTGACCTCCGACGACTGGGAATCACCCACGACTGACTCCCTCGACGAGACCGGTGCGAACGTGACACGAAACCCGACCGCTCTCGAGCGACGTGAGCTCAGGCTGAGTCGTCGAGCAGGGGGGGATCGCCAGTGAGCATCGCGGCGCGAAGGAGCACCCGGGAGGCGCCAGCGAGAGGTCGGGTGGGGCGCCCGGGATGTCGACGAGCATCACCTCGTCCGCCCGCGGATCGGCGAAACAGCGTAGTAGCGCCTCGGTGTAGGGATGATGCTCTCCACGTATCAGATCGACGGTTGGCTGATCCTCGACGATACGCCCGGCGTACATGACCAGCGCCCGGTCCGCGGAGTCGAGTACCTCGCCCAGATCGTGCGTGATGAGGATCGCGGTGAATCCTCGGCTCCTCTGCAGGCTCTTGATCGTGGACATCACTGAGCGCTGGACGATGACGTCGAGCGCCGTCGTCGGTTCGTCGAAGATCACGAGCTTGGGCTCGAGCGAGAGCGCGATCGCAATGGAGACTCGCTGGCGCATGCCGCCAGAAAGCTCGTGAGGGAAACGACCCAGAACGCCAGCGTCTAATCCGACGCTCTCGAGGAGTTCAGTGGCGCGCTCGCGAACCGAGATTCGATTCCATCGCTCGTTGGCAGCCGCATGAGCTCGTAGCACATCAGCGAAGTGATGCTGCACGTCGCGCACCGGGTTAAGGGCATTCATCCCGCTCTGCAAGACAAGAGCGAACCCGTTACGACGATGCTGACGCAACGCCTCCTGATCGAGAGTGGTGATGTCGTCACCGTCGAAGATGATCGAACCGCTCTCCATACGCGCGGGTGGACGCAACATCCGCGCGAGAGCGTAACCCAGAGATGACTTGCCGCAGCCGGACTCGCCCACCACGCCGACGAACTCCCCTCGCTCGAAAGTCAAGTCAACGTCGCGCACAGCCCATATCCGCTCGCCACCCTGTGGGGCATAGGCGACGTTTAGTCCATTGACCTCCAAGAGCGCCATTACCGCTCCCTCAATCGCGGATTGGCCAGTGCATCAATGCCGAAGTTAATGAAGGCAAACGATACGGCCAAGATCGCAATGGCAACGCCGGGCGCCAAGAGGAGCAGAATCTGCTTGGAAAGCAGCGCGTTATCTTGCTCGGCCCAGTACAGCAGGTTGCCCCACGCCACCGTGTTGGGATTGCCGATGCCCAGGAACTCGAGTCCAACCGACGCTGAGAGCGCCGCACCCGCAGCGCCAAAGAAGCTGGCCGCCGCCAACGACGTCATATTCGGCAAGATCTCTCGGAAGGCAACCCGCAGCAGCCTCTCACCGGAGAGCACGGCGGCACTGACGAAGTCACTGGTGCGAAGGGTGGCGGCCTGACTGCGCATCACCTTCGCGCCGGTGGGCCAGCCGGTGAGTCCGATGAAGATGATGGTTATCCATATCGACTCGCTCTGCACGTAGGTCGATACAACGATAATGAGGACCAGACCCGGCAGGATCATGTACTGGTTCGTGATGTACATCAGTGTCTCATCGACGATTCCTGGACGGAAGCCCGCGACGAGACCGACCAGGAGCGCGAGCACCGTGGCGATCGCACCGGCGACGAAACTCACCAAGAGCGACACGCGCGTGCCGTAGACGAGCTGGGCGAACACGTCCTGTCCGTTGCCAGTCGTCCCAAACCAGTTG
>JAJZSX010000308.1 GCA_021849435.1 Actinomycetes bacterium
CGCGCAAAGGTGTAGCCCCGCAGAGGGGTGTTCGCGACGACACTTTTGTCGGCAGCACGCGAAGAGTTCTGCTATCTGGAACAACCTTCGCTCGTCGTGCGTCGTTCGCGCAAAGTTCTTCGCGCTGCGGCCCCGAACACCCTGATTTCGGGGCTCGCGAAAGGCACCACCAACTAGCGTTGGAGACAGTTTCGTTCTATCGAGTGGTGAGGTCGACATGAAGGCAATGGTGTTCACACGCCCCGGAGTCGTGGAGATGCAGGACGTCCCCGACGTGGTCGCGAAGGACGGCAACGTCATCGTCGAGGTCGACCGTGCCGGCATCTGCGGCAGCGAGCTGCACGGCATCCAGACGCCCGGCTTCCGGGTGCCGCCGCTCATCATGGGCCACGAGTTCGTCGGCCGCACCGCCGACGGGCGCCGCGTCGCGATCAATCCGCTCGTGCCCTGTGGCACGTGCGAACTGTGCCTGAGCGGCAAGACCCAGCTGTGTCGCACGCGCGCGATGCTCGGAATCCACGCGCCGGGCGGCTTCGCCGAGCGTGTCGCGGTGCCGCCCTCGGCCCTGCACGAGCTGCCCGAGGGCCTCGACCTCGACCGCGCAGGGCTTATCGAGCCGGTCGCCAACGCGGTGCACGCCTGGGCACTCGCCGGCGCACCGAAGGGGGCGCGCATCGGCGTCATCGGATGCGGTCCGATCGGACTCGCGTGCCTTGAGGTGGCGCGCTACTACGGCGCCGGTTCGGTCACCTGCACCGACCTCTCCGAGGAGCGTCGCGGTGTCGCGGCGTCGATCGGCGCCGACGTCGTCGCCGACGCGCTCGAGGGCGAGTTCGACGTCATCTTCGACGCGGTGGGCAGCGCCGGCACGCGGCGCGCGTCGGTCGAGCACCTCATTCCCGGGAGCACCACGGTGTGGCTCGGCCTCGCCACGGCCGACGCGGGCTTCGACGCGGCCCATGCCGTGCGCATGGAGAAGAGCATCCGCGGCTCCTTCGCATACACCGACGCCCAGTTCGCCGAGGCCGTCGCCATGGCGCCCCACCTCAACCTCTCGTGGTCGAGCACGTTCCCGCTCAGCGAGGGCGCCGATGTGTTCAACGCCCTGATGGGCGGGCAGTCGACGCCGATCAAGGCGCTGCTGCGCCCCTAGGGTCGACCGACGCCTCCTAGACGCGGCTGTAGCCGCCGTCGATGGGGATGTTGGCGCCGGTGAGGAACGGGGCGGCGCCCGAGCAGAGCAGCACCGCGACCTCGGCGATCTCCTCGACGGTGCCGAAGCGGCCGATCGGGTGGCGCGAGAGCAGGACCCGCTCAAAGGCGCGGCCATCGTTCATGCCCTCCATGACCCCCTCGTGCAGGGCCGTGCGCACGACGCCGGGCATCAGGGTGTTGGACGTGATCCCGCGCGGGCCGTACTCGACGGCGATGTGGTCCGAGAGCATGTTGAGCGCGGCCTTCGAGACGTCGTAGGCGCTGTCGCCGGCCCAGACCGTGATCGCGCACACCGAGCTGATGTGCAGCATCGCGCCCCCGCCCGCGAAGAGCAGGTGCGGGATCGCGTACTTGGCGATCAGGAACGGCCCGCGCACGTTGACGGCCATGATGTGGTCGAACTCCTCGACTGGCCAGTCCGCGACGTCGTGCCACTGGTTGGCGTCGATGCCGGCGTTGTTGACGACGGTGTCGAGGCCCCCGAGCGCCTCGACGCTCTCGCGCACCACGCGCTGCGCGTCGTCGACGAGCGACACGTCGCCCACGACCGCGACGGCGCGACTGCCGCCCTCTTCGATCATCGCGACCGTCTCGGCGACGCGCGCGACGTTGCGTCCCCCGACCGCCACCGCGGCCCCCTCGTGCGCGAAGCGCAGCGCGATCTCGCGCCCGATCCCGCTCGAGGCCCCCGTCACCAGCGCCCGCTTACCCGTCAGTGCGTCCATTGCTCTCCCTTTGTTCGCCACGCCCTCGGCGCGGTCATCGTGTTTCGGACTTTGACGCGACCGCGCGGATCTGCGCGACCAACAGCTCGGCGAGCGACGTCGTCGCCACGTTCGTCAGGTACTCGCTCTGCAGGCGACAGCTGAACCCGTCGACCACCACGGTCGAGGACCCGGCGCAGCGTTCGATGCCCGGCACGAAACGGTCCTTGGCGATCTGGCGCGAGAGTTCGTCGTGCTCGCGCTGGTAGCCGAAGGACCCCGCGAGTCCGCAGCACCCGAGGTCGAGGACCTCGACCGTCGAGCCGGCTCCCTCGAGGACGCCCTGGTCGGTGCGCGTGCCCCCCACGGCACGCTGGTGGCAGTGCGGGTGCAGCGACGTCGCGCCGAGCTCGACGCCCTCGGGCGCGCGCCACTCGATGGACGCGAGGTGCTCGCTCAGGCTCATCGCGAGCGAGGCCAGACGCGCCGCCCTCGGGTCGGTCGCGAGCAGTTTGGGGATCTCGTCGCGGAACGTGGCGAGACAACTAGGTTCGGGCACGACCACGTGCAGTCCGGCCTCGAGATAGGGCTCGAGGACGTCAAGCGCCTCGGTGGCGGTCGCCTTTGCGCGCGCCAGCATGCCCGAGTCGTAGAGCGTGCGCCCACAGCAGGCCCACCGGCGCGGCACGACAACGCGCTCGCCCGCGAACTCGAGGACCTCGGCGGTGGCGGCGCCGCGCGTCGGCCAGAAGAGGTCGGTGAAGGTGTCGGGCCAGAGTACGACGCTCGGCGCGGTCTCGGTCCCCAGGCGACGCGCGAGGTCGCCGCGGCGAAAGTTCGGGGTCGCGAAATGCGGCGCCGGACGCTCGGTGCTCAGCCCCGCGACGCGCATCAAGAGACGTCGCGTCGGGTGCCACCCGAGCACCGCGTTCACCGCGCGCGCCAGCGGTGCCGCGCGCCAACCCACCCAGGGCAACAAACCGAGGGCGTAGGCCGAGCGGGGTCGCAGGCGGCCTTCGTAGTAGTGCGAGAGGAACTCGGCCTTGTAGGTGGCCATGTCGACGTGGGTTGGACAATCGACGGCGCAGCCCTTGCACGACAGGCACAGGTCGAGCGCCTCGAAGACCTCGTCGTTGCGCCACGACTCGGGGGTGGTCTCGCCCTGGAAGAGCTCGCCGAGCAGCTTCGCGCGCCCGCGCGTCGAGTGCTGCTCGTCGCGCGTGGCGCGAAACGAGGGGCACATGACGCCCCCGACGTCGCTGCGGCACTTGCCGACCCCCACGCAGCGCTCGACGGCGCCCTGCAGGGAGCCGTCTTCGGCGAAGGGGAAGTGGGTGACGTCGAGCGACGAGCGCCGGTACTTCGGCCCGTAGCGCAGGTTGGTGTCGAGGGGGAAGGCGTCGACGAGCTTGCCGGGGTTCATCTTGCCGGTGGGGTCCCAGATCGACTTGAACTGGCGAAAGGCCGTCATCATCGCCGGTCCGTACATGCGCGTGAGCAGTTCGCCGCGCGCCTGGCCGTCGCCGTGCTCGCCCGAGATCGAGCCGCCGAGCGACACGCACAGGTCGGCCGCGCGCTCGACGTAGCGGCGGTAGTGCGCGAGCGCGGCCACGCTCGAGAGGTCGAAGTTGTTGCGCGTGTGCACGCACCCCTGGCCGAAGTGCCCGTACCAGGCGCCCTGGTAGCCGAACTCCGCCCACAGGTCACGGATCCCGCGCAGGTAGCGCCCGAGCTGCGCGGGGGCGACGGCCGCGTCCTCCCAGCCCTCGTAGTTGACCGGCTGACCGACCGGGTGGGCCGTCGCGCCGAGCCCCGACTCGCGGATCTGCCAGACCTCGTGCTGGTCACGCGCGTCGGCGAGCACCACCGCGTCGATGTCGACGGGCAGCGAGGCCACGAGTGCCGCGACGCGCGAATCGAGCTCGTCGATTTAGTCGACCCCGACCTCCGAGAGCTACAAGCCCTCGCTCCACGGCGGGCTTCGCAGCTATGCGCGGTTGAAGTTCGCGCGGCGCATCTGCTCGACGAGGC
>JAJZSX010000309.1 GCA_021849435.1 Actinomycetes bacterium
GGCTCGACGAGCGCGCCGCGAGGCCGGTGCCGCCGTCGGCGTCAACGAAGGACACGGTCGCGCCCATGCGGCGAAGCACGCCGACGAAGCCGCTGCGCTCGGGTGCGACGTCGATCGACGCGACCGCGAGTTCGGCGTCGGCGTGCACCGCGCCGAGCACCGCGAAGAAGGCCGCCTGGGAGGGGTCGCCCGGGACACGCCAGTCGCGCGCCAGGGGACGACCGGGCGCGAGCTCGACGCGCCGCCCGGCGCCGACGTCGATCGACTCGAGCGAGAGGCCCGCGAGTACGAGCATGTCCTCGGTCGTGGTGCGGGTGCGAACCCGTTCGTGCACGATCGTCGGACCCAGGGCCGTTAGACCCGCCAGGAGGATGGCTGACTTCACCTGCGCGCTTGGCACGGGCACCTCGTAGTCGATGCCGCACAGCGTCGACGACCCCGTGATCCGCAACGGCGCACAGAGCCGCTCGCCCGCACCCGAAACGAGTGCCCCCATCGCGCGCAACGGCACGGCGACGCGGTCCATGGGCCGCTTCGAGAGCGACGGGTCGCCCACGAGCACGTGCTCGCCGTCGATCCCGCTCACGAGACCCGCCACCAGGCGCATGGTCGTGCCCGAGTTGCCACAGTCCAGTGGACCGTCGGCGGCGCGAAGCGCTCCCCCGGTGACGACGGTGCGCTCCCCGTCGAGCTGGCGCGCGGCGCCGAGCCGCTCGATGATCACGCCGGTCCCCTGCACGTCCTCGCCCGGTGAGAGTCCGTCGATGTGACTCGTCCCCTCGGCCAATGCGCTCAGCAGCAGTGCGCGGTGCGACGCGCTCTTGTCGCCGGGAACGCGAACCACCCCGCGCAGGCGCGCCGCGCGATCGACCGTTGCTCTCATCAACGCTCGAGCGTAACGGAGAAGCCCAGCGCGTCCAGGGCGTCGCGAAAGCGCGCCGCGTGGTCCGCGTCGACCGCGAGCAGGAGCGTGCCGCTCACGCCCTCGATGCCGTGGGCGATCTCGATGTCAAAGATGTTCACCGCCATGTCCGAGGCGGCCACGGTCACGGTGGCGAGTTCGCCGGGCCGGTCCGAGACCGCGACGCGCAGATAGGCCAGCCGATCGGCACTCAGTGCCCGACCCGGGAGCTGGCGGCGCGCCTCCGAGGCGAGGGCAAGCTTGGTCGCGATCTCCTCGCGACGCCCGTCGGCGAGCGCCGCGCGGACGTTGGCGAGCCGCGCCTCGAGCGAGTGAAGGGTCTGGGCGATCGCCTCGCGGTTCTCGAACAGGACGTCGGGCCAGATCGAGGGGTCGCCGGCTGCGATGCGGGTCATGTCGCGAAAGCCGCCCGCCGCCAACTGCAGCAAGACGGCGTCCTGCTCGGCGGCGAGCGAGGCCTCGTTCATCAGCGCGCTCGCGAGGAGGTGGGGCACGTGACTCGCGAGTGCGACCAGGCGGTCGTGGTCCTCGGCCGCGATCGCGATCACGTTGGCGCCGAGCTCGCGCAGGTAGCCGTGCAGGCGGCTGTAGTGGCCGGGTTCGGTCGCTGTCGTCGGTGTGAGGACCCAGGTGCAGCCTCGAAAGAGGTCGTCGCGTGCGGCGGCGAGCCCGCGCTGCTCCGAGCCGGCCATCGGGTGTCCGCCGATGAATCGGGCGTCCTCCACCGCCGCGACGATCGCCGACTTCACCCCGGCGACGTCGGTGACGATCGCCCCGGGGTCCTCGAGCCTCGCCAGCACCTCGTTCGCGAGCGTCGCGACCGAACCGGCCGGTGTCGCGATGACCACGAGGGTCGTCGCCGGATCCATCTCGGCGTTGGTCACGATGCCGAGGGCTCGGGCGCGCTCGACGGTGTCGGGGTCGAGGTCGGTGCCCGTGACCGTCCAGCCCGTGGTGGCGAGCGAGCGAGCGACCGACGCCCCGATCAGTCCCAGGCCCACCACGTGGGCCCGGCGCTCACTCGGGGAGGTCATCGCGCAGGGATCGGGCGTCGCGAAGGTAGACGTGGTGGATGTCGGTGCGCGCGGACTCGGTGTAGACGTGCAGCAGGACCCGCACGCACCGGGGCATCGAACCCGGAACGGCGATCTCGCTCGCGCACAGCAGCGGGATGTCCCCGAAGCCGACGGCGCGCGCGGCCGTGGCCGGGAACGACGAGGTGAGGTCGGGTGTCGTCGTGAGGATCACGCTCACCACGTCATCGTGATCGAGCTCGTTGCGCGCCATTAGGAGCGTCAGCAACTCCTGGGTCGCCGCGGCGATCTCCTCGGGCGTGTCGACCGAGCAGGTCGTCGCGCCGCGGACTGCTCGAATCTTGGCAGAAGTCATGCAGGCATCGTAGAGGCCATCTCGTCGGTCATTCCAACTGCCTCGAAGAGTCGGCGCACCTCGCTCACCGAGAGCTGGCGGTAGGCACCCGGCGCGAGGGTCGCGTCGTGCAGCGGACCGATGCGCGTGCGCACCAGGCGCGTGACGTCGTGACCGACGGCGGCGCACATGCGCCGGACCTGTCGATTGCGCCCCTCGTGGATCACGATGCGCAGCAGTCCCTCGCTCACGCGGCTCACCTGGGCGGGACTGGTGAGGCCGTCGTCGAGCATCACCCCCTCGCGCAGGCGTCGGATCGCCCCGGGCGACGGGTCGCCCTCGACGCGCACGAGGTACTCCTTGCCGATGTGCGAGCTCGGGTGGGTCAGGAGGTGCGCGAGGCGTCCGTCGTTGGTGAGCAGCAGCAGTCCCTCGGTGTTCATGTCGAGCCGACCGACCGGGAAGACCCGTACCGGCGAGGTGATCAGATCGAGCACCGTCGTGCGGCCGTGGGGATCCGAGGCGGTCGTCACCACCCCGTCGGGCTTGTTGAGCAGGAAGTACACCGTGTTCTGGCTGGTGGCCGCGAGCGCGCCGTCCACGCAGATCACGCTGACCGCGGGGTCGACGCGGTTGCCGAGCTCGGCGACCCGGCCGTCAATCGTGACGCGGCCCTCGGTGATCAGCAGCTCGCACGATCGCCGCGACCCGTAGCCGGCTCGCGCGAGGGTCTTCTGGAGCCGCTCGCCCTCCAACTAGGCCCCCTCGGCCAGCTCGTCGGCGCTTTCGCGCAGACTCTCGAACAACTCCTCGGCGACCGCGACGGGCGCCATGAACTGCTCGATGGGCGGTAGCTCGCTCAGCGCGGCGAGCCCCAGGCGATCGAGGAACAGATCGGTCGTGCCGTAGAGGATCGACTGGCCCGGACCGGCCACGCGGCCCTGCTCTTCGATGTAGCCGCGCTGCTCGAGCAGTCGGGTGACTCCGTCGACGTTCACCCCGCGCAGGGCGGTGATCTGGGCCCGGGAGATCGGCTGGCGGTACGCGATGATCGCGAGAGTCTCCAGGGCGGCCGAGCTCAGCCGGTGCGAGACGTCGCGGTTGGCGAATCGCGTCACCCACTCGGCCACGTCGGGCGAGGACTGCATGACCCACCCGCTCGCGAGCTCGCTCATGGTAAAGCCCCGCCGGTCGCGTCCATACTCCTCGCGCAACCCCCGCAGCGTCTCGCGCACCCGGCCCGCGTCCTCATCGACCACGTCGGCCAACTCCTCGACCGAGATCGGCTCGAGGGCGACGGTCAGCATCGCCTCCAGCTTCTGTTCCAGCGACCGCTCATCCCTCATAGGTGTCCACACTTCCTAACTCCAGCATCGGTCCGTCGCTCACCCAGGCGATCTCCACGTCACCGAAGGTGTGGCCCTGGCCGAGGGTCACGTGGCCCAGCTTGCACAGCTCGAGCAGGGCGAGGAAGTGCACGATCACCTCGATGCGGGTCATCAACGCGTCGATGAGCGATCGGAAGGACAGGCGTCCGAGCGACGGGAGGCGCTGGGAGAGCGAGACGACCGTCTCGGCGACCGTGACGGCGTCGACGGTGACGTGATTGAGCCGCACGACCGCGACCGGTTTCTCCTCGATCCCG
>JAJZSX010000310.1:0-2494 GCA_021849435.1 Actinomycetes bacterium
GTTCACGTTGCGTTGCTCGGATGCGGCACCGTGTCGAGGCACTGCGACGTTGACCATGGCTCGCCGGTCGACGCAAGGAACGAAGACCGTCGTTTCAAGGGTCACGATCGCAGCCACGGCGTTCTCGCTCGCCGAGGGCAAGACCGCGACCGTCGTCTTACCGATGACGGAGTCAGGGAAGGTACTGGTGTCCCGTCAAGCACGCCATCAACGCCTACCCATGACCCTCCTGACGACGGTCACCGTCCAAAGAAAGAATGCAGTAATAGTGGGTATGGATAATCAGTAGCGATACCAGCCACGATGCCCGAGACTTCGCGACGTTAAACGGTGGGTGAACCGAGGCACACGCTCGTCACCGCAGTTCTGAGCAATACCCGTACGGCACGAGACATTATCGTGACGAACTACGACCGACTACCCGCGTGCGGGGTAACCACGTGCGCAACACCGAGGACGATCTCGAACAACGCAGTCGTATGGCGCGACATCTACCTCGTTGCCCGTTCCCCCGCCACATCGGCCACCATAGCGATCTCACCTTCGTTCATCTCGCCGGTCACTGCGGTAACCCTCTCGGCGCACCGTGTGCCAAGCGGGGCTCGAGCGATCTCGTGTCGGGAGTGTTACGAGCGTTCGAAGCTGTTAGCGACACATGACTACAATGCCCACGCAGACGACGGTAGAATTGGCTGGAGGCTCCAAAGTGGTCGTGACCATCAGTAATCCGTCTGAAACGACCGTTGACCAGTCACCGTCGACACCCACCCGCACGCCGGCTTCAGGGCCGTGCGGGTGCACGAGGCGAAGTTGCTGGCACGCGCGAGCCTGTCGATCCGGCGGCGTCGTTCGGATCATTCGACGTGCAACTCCGGGCGGGAAACCCCCGACGTCAATCGTGCTCTGTCGAGAGTGCTCCACGCCCACTGGGCGTAATCGCCTGGCGTAACGCCACGGCCCGGGCGGTGTTCCACGCCAGTTACCGGCGCCAACCACGACGTACACGGTGTCCGTCTAACAGTCGGCGGTCGCGTCCACCGTACGACCGACGACGTCAAGGCGACCTAGTACGGGGGTGACGATAACGCCGGGTTTGGCGCGTCCGCCGGGATGGTCAATTTGGCCCCACCGTGCGCATTTGATGTGGACCACCCCGCGGGAATCAAGTCGTATCCTGATGGCGTGACTGATTGGGATCCCTTTGGGCCGCCGGTGGCCAACGTGCTGCAACTGCGGGTGAGCCTGGAGGACTTCGAGCCGACGGTCTGGCGCCGGGTGCTCGTCCCTGAATCGATCTCACTGCCCAAGGTTCACCGAGTCATCCAAGAGTTGATGCTCTGGTGGGACTATCACCTGCACCTATTCACCATCAATGGCGTGGAGTTCGGACAGCCCGAGTTCGATGACTTCGGCGACTTCGAATGGCGCAACGAACGCAGCGTTCGGCTCACGGCGCACCTGAAGGTCGGCGAGTCGTTCGCCTATTGCTATGACTTTGGTGACAATTGGAATCTCAACGTCGAAATGGAGAAGTCCTGGCCGGTGCACTTTGCGCTCAAGCACGCCGTCTGCGTCGGCGGCGAGCACGCCGCCCCGCCCGAGGACGTGGGCGGGATCGGCGGCTTCACACAGTTCCTCGAAGCCATCAGCGACCCCACCAACGAAGAGCACGACAGCTACGTGGAGTGGAGCGGTGGCGACTACGACTTCGAGCGTGTCGATCTCGCCGAGATCAACGCCCGCCTGCAGCGAGTGCGCTAACGCGTCGAAGTTCGCTTGGCCCGAGTGGACCGCAGCTGGTAGCTCTCTGTGCCCGGCTTGATGCCGTGGGCGTTGCAGTAAACCGGCCCACGATTGCTTCCACGAGACGTGCGTCGGCGATGACCTCGCGGACTCGGAGACGGGCAGATTGGACGCCGTGACGACTGAGCACTTCGAAGCGAGGTGTGGTTCACCTTATCGATTGTGATGAGGTCCGAGAACTTTACGATCCGAGGTTGGTCGATCCATGAAGGTACGAAGGGGAATGGTGACGCACCTCGGCGGCGACCCCGAAAGAGGTGACAAAGGCGCCACGTCGACGAGTAGTCCAGCGCTCGATGCAAGAGTTTGCCCCGAATCAGGTTCGACACCGCAGCGTGGCGAGCGGGAAGGTCCGAGCCATTGCCTTGGTCCCGCTGCTCGTCGCAATAGGTGTGAGGAACGACACCACCAACGCCGACGCACTCGACTGGATGGCAACAACCGGGTCTTGTCGAGTCGCCATTGGGAGGGCGGCGTTGGTGGCGCACCACGCAGTCGATCGCGGCTTCAGCAACTCAAGGTGCTCTGGCGTGGCGAGCGGGGAACCGGCGACCGCGATGAGGGCGCCGTCGGCGGCGAGCGTCATGATCTCGCCGAACGGCGCGAAGCGCCCTCCGACGGGTCCTCCGTCGATCTTCGGGAGTGTCACCGCGGTCCAGTGGAGTCCATCACGGGTGTAAAGGAGGGCGTC
>JAJZSX010000310.1:2504-3929 GCA_021849435.1 Actinomycetes bacterium
GTGTCGATGAGTTGCTGGTTGCTGCACTGGTTCACCGACGCGACCGCACCCGCTGCGCGCCACCGCATCGTGCCCCTGTACTCGTAGGTGGCACCGACGAGCACGGACTGCTGCCACTCGGACATCCCGCACGCGCCCTGGGGAGACTCGGGGCCAAAGATCACACACGGCGCGCCGGCCGGACAGCGCAGTTGCCCGTCGGTCCACGTACGCCCGCCCGTAGGCGACGTCGCGACGACGAAGGTGGCCGACTGACCCGGCTTTAGGGGGAAGAAGTAGTTGGGCGCGTAGAGTAACGCCACGCCACTCGGACGTTCGACGAAACCGGCGAAGTCCGTCCGCGAGTAACCCTTCGGCGGTGGCACGAACCGCCAACTCCTACCCATGTTCGTGGTTACCAACGCGACGTCGTAGGAAGGTGGAATGGATCCGCCCTCACTCGCTTGGAATCCGACGAAGACAGTCTTCGGATGGAGCGGGTCCAGCGCGACGTCCTCGCACGTGGCGACCGGTCTCGTACTCCCGGGCAGACCGGACAGTGCCAGGTGGGCGCGCTTGAGCATGGGTCCCACCGCGGTATCTGGGACCAGCGTCGTCCTGCCTGCGCCCGAGGAGATCTCGACGCCAGTAGAGGCGCACCACCCAATAGTCGCGCTCCTCGGCTGAGCGGCGATCGGACTTCCCCACGCGGAGGGCTGGATGAGTGAAGGGCGCACGACACCCAGCGATGCCCACGGGACCGAATGACCACTGGTCGAAGCGTTCGATGGCGTTGCCGCGACGGCGCTCGCACCAATCAGGGCGATGGCGAGCACGAGTCGTCGGAGAGTGACCACGCCGCATTCTGGCTCACATGCGTCACCAACGGTTCATCAGGGTTCACGACGATCCACGACTCAGGAACGTCGTTCGAAGAGGCAGCAGTGGCCGCCCGACGTCAACTCTGCGGCAGTCAGCCCTAGGCCAGCCGGCACAAGACTTACAGCCGGTTCGGTCTGCCTGCCATCAAGTGGAGCGTCTCCGAGCATCGTTACCTCAGCCAAGAACCCGTGAATCAACTGAGGAGTGACGCGCTGCCTCCGGCGAAAGTTGTCCTCACGAAGGTCAAATGACCAGATGGTCGCGCATCGAGAAGTGCTCCATCGGATTTACACCACGCGGCAGGACGTGATTCCGCAACGAACGCAGCATGCTGCTCACAACCGGTCAACTGAAGTCGGGACGGACCCTCGTTACGTTACAAGGGCAAGAATCGCTGGGCGACTCGCTGGGATGCGTAGTTCTCGGGGTCGGTCGTCAGTTGAGTCCCAACGAGTGGTGTACGAACCAGTGAGCTGAATCAGGGTCCACCAAAAACGACGTTCATCGCGTCAATCTCAAGATGCAGTTACTGACACAACAACTTGAGGAGAAACACGATGAACG
>JAJZSX010000311.1 GCA_021849435.1 Actinomycetes bacterium
CGAGAAACATCTCCTGCGCGCGGGGATTTGCGGCCAGCGCACTCGCCAGATCCTCCGGGACCACCGCGCTGGCCTGCCCCGCGTAGGCGGACTCCCAACGACCGTCCGCCTGGGCGCGTCGAATCTCGTCCTCCCCCGCTCGCTGCATTCGCCCGTCGGACATCAGCCGTTCAGCGAGGTCAACATTTCGTTGGGACCAGACGCTCCGTGGGCCTCTGGGAGTGAAGCGACGCCGGAACGTCGCGTCGTCACGAGCTTCGAGCTGTCCGTCGATCCAGCCAAAGCAGATCGCCTCCTCGAGCGCCTCACCGTACGACAACGCTGTAGGCTGCGTGTTCCCCTTCTTGGCGAGAACGAGTCTCACCCCGGATGACGTGGAGTGGTTGCCACCCAACCAATTCCGCCACTGTGCGGCATCAGCGACGATCAGTTCCGGAAATTCCACGGCGTCACGGTATCCCGTTGTGCTGACTCTGGTGACAACGCACTGCGACGACCGCCGACAGCGTCGAAGCGCCGAGAGCCCCCGGCGGGGGCTCTCGGCGAACGATCACACCACGTCGCGAGATCTCGACGTCTCGCGACGTGAGACGCCCATCACGTGTGAACTTGCACGAAATGTCACCGGGAAATTCCATTTGGTGTCACCTTCCCACGGGCGCGTAGAACAAAAGCTGGTAGGGGGTGTCTACTTAACCGGAGCAAACCTGGTCACGAGGCAACGGCTGCCTAGTGAAAACGCGACGTACTCCGATTAGATGGAGACTCCCAAGGCTGGTAGGGCGGCAGCACCCGCGCGGCTCCGGTCATCGACCCCAGAGTGGTGCCAGCGCGGCTGTTTTAGTCTGGCCGCATAACGGGATCTTCTCGACACCGTTATTTCAGTCCGACGCCGTCTGCTAAAATAACGGTGTCGAGAAGGAGGCCCCAAGATGGCCGTGGGAGCGGACCGCTCAGGATACTACGTACACCAACCTGGCGGATTCTCCGCCTTTGTCCCACGTGCCCTCCCGCCCAAACCCGATCTGGATCTAGGCCAACTCCTCGGGGCGCTGTCCGCTGCGGACCAGGCACTCGGGCGACTCGACGGCGTGACGAGTCAACTGCCCGACGCGAATCTCTTCTTGGCCATGTACGTTCGCCGTGAAGCCCTCCTGAGCTCCCAAATCGAGGGCATCGACTGCACACTCGATGACGTCCTGGCCTTCGAGATCAGCGAGCCTGTCGCGGACCTCCCGACCGTAGACGTTCAGGAGGTGGTCAACTACATCGCGGCGATGAATTACGGTCTCGGCCGCCTCGATGAGCTCCCAATCAGCAGACGGCTGCTTTGTGAGGTGCACGCGCACCTCCTTCGCGACGGGCGCGGCGCGGAAAAGACCCCGGGCGAGTTCCGGCGCACGCAGAACTGGATCGGGCCCAAGGGCGCCTCGCTGTCGCAGGCCACTTTCGTCCCTCCACCGGTCGAGGAAATGTCCCGGGCAATCAGCGACCTGGAGAAGTTCATCCACGACTCAGCCGAAAACGCTGGAGGACTCCCACTGCTTGTGGTCTGCGGACTTGTCCATGCCCAGTTCGAAACCATCCATCCGTTCCTCGACGGGAACGGGAGAATCGGACGTCTCCTCATCACGCTCCTGCTGTGTGAGAGGGGGGCACTTCGTGTACCGGTGCTGTACCTGAGCACGTACCTGCGGCGACGGCGGACTCGTTACTTCGAGCTACTGACTGACGTTCGCTTCAAGGGCGACTGGGAATCGTGGATGCTGTTCTTCCTCGAGGGAGTAAGGGACACCGCTCAAGAGGCTGCGGAGACAGCGCGCCGCGTCCACGCCATGCGAGAGGATCACCGCCGAGTCCTGAGTTCAGCCGGTGGGGGCGTCAACGATCTCGCACTCTTGGATCGGCTCTTCACCCAGCCGCTGGTGAATGCCAAATGGGTGGGTCAGGCCTTGGGGGTGACGCCAGCGACGGCGAACAGCATCCTCGCGCGCTTCGAGCGCGCTGGACTACTTCGCGAAATCACCGGACAGGCACGGAACCGCGTGTTTCGATACGACCAGTACCTGAGCTTGTTCGATCAGACCGAAGCTGACGAGGTCCACGACGAGACCGGAGCATAGCGCTGCCTAGGTTGGCGGCGCTCCAATGTCACGGAAGCGCACCGTTGTCGTTTCGGTGCCATTGTACTACGAATTGACCCTTCGAGGTTAACTGGGTTCCAAACTGATCGCCGACTTCGCGCAAGACCGCAGACACAATGTTCGGCAGACGATCAACATCATCCTCCTGCGTCATGATCTCGACACATGCGTCAACGTCGCCGAGATGACCACGGTGATGCGAGCCGTCCAAGTCGCGGCACACTGTTCTGGCTGGCCGGTTCAGGTGAACCCGGCGCGCCTGCGCAACACCGCCGAGCTGATGTCGCGGGCCGCGATCACCTCTCCCGAGACCTGGCGACGACTTCGCGCGTACCGATACCCGTTTCGCGGCGCGTCCGTCGCCCTGGCGGCGGCAGGGCTCAACGTCGGCGAGATGGAGTCTCTACGCTGCGCTGACATTGACAGCGATGGACGGACCGTGCGAAGTGGCGATCGCACTGTCTTGGTTCCGGACGGCGCCGAGATCTTCGTACGTGCTCAACTCCTCTATCGCCAGGTCCAGGGCGCCGAATCAGCTGATCCCTTCTTCGCTGACGACCGCGGGTCGCTGCGCAGCCGAGACATTGCTGACGCGCTGCGCTTGCCCGCCAGCGAGTTGGGTGTACCGGTAATCGACATCGCTACGAGCCGCAAGCCCGACCCCGAGAGCACCCGCTGGCGAGACCGCTGGGGCATCACCGTGCAGAGGCTCACGTGATGGGCGGCACGAAGACGATCCTCGACGGCGAGTTTGTCCGACGGCGTCTGGCCGAGCTGGGCCTCTCTATCAGGGCCGTGGGCGCCGCCTTGGGCACCTCGGGCAGTGTCGTCGTGCGCATCGAGTCCGGAGACAACCATCCGGATCTAGCTCTGGGCGTCATCACCCAGCTCGCCGACTTGCTCGGCGTGAACGTGGCGGACCTCTTCGTCTCCTCACAGACTCAAGATCGCGCCGGCACCGTGGCCGAGGACGTTCGAGCGCTGGGTTCGCTTCTCTTCGCCGCCGAGACGAACACCCCGGCCGCCGCACTCCGAGATGCGCTTGGCTGGACTCAGGTGCGCACGAAGGCAGCGCTCACAGAGCTCGCCACGCGACTCCAGGACGTGGGGCTCCAGCTCTCGTCCGTGGCGTACCGACAGCGGATCGTGCGCGATGCAACCGCCGCCAACGACGAGGAACTGGCCTCGCTCGTGCGAGCACACGTGACGCGCGACGGCCTCAATCTGACTGAGGCGTCCATGCTCGCCCGCATCGCGCGAGGCGATGCGCCCCGTGACCCCAGCAATCACGAGACGGTTGCCATCAAGACTCTGGTCAACGCCGGTCTCGTAACGCTCGGTCAGCAGCCAACGCCCGGCGCGGAGAGGCCCCTCGTCCTCACCGACTCCGTTCGCAACAGCCTCCTTCTTGATACCCCTCCAGACGACCATCGAGCATGCATGATCGATGATTGCCCGTAACGATAACGATCGAACGATTACGTCCATGGATGCAGACTCAGCGAGATTTGGCGGGAGAACCTCAGAAACCTCCCAAGAACTACTTGACGACAGCGAATGGCGCGATGGGTTCCTCTCAGACGTTGGACGCGTCGGAGTCGTCGTTAGCGTCGTGGCACTGGGGCTCTATGCCTACTTCGATCACCACTCGCACGGTCACCTCAGCAAGCTGGACGACACCTTGACGCTCGTTCCCTACTTCGCGTTCTTTCTCTTCGGCATGTTCCGCACTCGCTACGACTTCCGTCTGCCCCCCCGCCCGCCACGCTCTTGGTG
>JAJZSX010000312.1 GCA_021849435.1 Actinomycetes bacterium
CTCGCTGCGCAACATCCCCGAGACCCAGGTCGCCGAAGCGATCCGCACCGGCCCTGCCAACATGCCGCGCTTCACCGGTAACCTGAGCGACTACCAGGTCGCCGACATCGTCAAGTTCGTCACCACCGAGATCCAGCACCCGAACAATCCGGGCGGCTTCGGGCTCGGCGGGCTGGGGCCGGTGGCCGAAGGCTTCGTCGGCCTGCTCTTGGGCGTGGGCCTGTTGGCCCTTCTCGGATACTGGGTAGGAGAGCGCAGTGAGTGAGTCAACCGAACACCGCACGCCGGTGGAGATCGCCGGCCTCGCGGCCGACGATGCGCACCTGCAGCCCGCCGCGCGTAGACCGCTCCTGGTTGAGCGGGTCATCGCCGTCTTGTTCCTCGCGGGCCTTGTCCTCGTCGTGGGCTTTGGCTACTGCTACTGGGTCGACGCGGCGCCCTGGACGCTCGGAGCGACCATGGGCGGGGGACTGTTCTTCCTCGGGCTGGGACTAGTGGCCTGGGGCAAGTACCTCATGCCGCGCGGACCCTTCGTCGAGCAGCGTCACGAGATGGCGAGCGACCAAGAGACTCGCGACGCCTTCGCCGCGGCGATCGTCGAGCGCGGTGGCGGCGTCATCAAGCGCCGCAAGCTCCTCGGCGGACTCCTCGGCGGTGGTTTGGGCGCCTTCGGCGTGGTGGCGATCTTTCCGCTGCTGCGCAGCCTCGGCCCGCTGCCCAAGGACACGCTCTTTCACACTGACTGGCGACCCGGCAGCTATCTGGTGGGTATCGACGGGCGCCGTGTCCAGGTGGGCGACCTCGCCGTGGGCTCGATCATGACGGTCTATCCCGAGGGGACCGAGTACACCGATCGCGGTCAGGCCGTCGACCAGACGGTGCTGATTCGCATCTCGAATGAAAACTTCGTCACCCAGAAGGGCCGCGAGAGCTGGGGACCGCAGGGATACCTCGCCTACTCCAAGCTCTGCACGCACCTTGGATGTCCGGTCGGGCTCTATGAGCAGCAGCTCCAGCTGCTGGTGTGCCCGTGTCACCAGTCGATGTTTGACGTCACGAACGGCGCGATCCCCAACTTCGGCCCCGCGCCGCGCCCGCTGCCCCAGCTGCCGCTTTACGTCGACTCCGCGGGATACCTGCGCAGCCAGAGCGACTACCACAGCGCCGTCGGACCCGGATTCTGGGAGCGCTCATGAGTGATGTGACGACGCGACGCGCGAAGAAGGCGGCCCAGGGTCCCTACGGCGCTGTCGGCAAGGCGCTGGGTGAACTCGACGACCGCCTGGGCGTGGCCAAGGGCGGGCGCACCTTCCTCGACAAGGTGTTCCCCGATCACTGGTCCTTCATGCTCGGCGAGATCGCGCTCTACTCTTTCGTCGTCCTCTTGGTGACCGGCGTGTTCCTCACGCTCTACTACGTCCCCAGCCAGGCGATCGTGACCTATCGCGGCTCGTACCTACCGCTCTACGGCCAGCACGTCACCGAGGCGTTCGCCTCGTCGGTGAACCTCTCCTTTGCGGTGCGCGCGGGCCTGCTGATGCGCCAGATGCACCACTGGGCGACGGATATCTTCGTGGGCGCGATCGTCGTGCACATGGCCCGCGTCTTCTTCACCGGTGCCTTCCGGCGCCCGCGCGAGCTGAACTGGACCATCGGCACCACGCTGTTGATCCTGGCAATCGTGAACGGCTTCCTCGGCTACTCGCTGCCCGACGACCTCGTTTCGGGAACGGGAATCCGCATCGCGTACTCGATCCTTTTGTCGGTACCGCTGGTGGGCACCTACCTCGCGTTCTTCATTTTCGGCGGCAACTTCCCGGGCACTGACATCATCCCGCGATTCTTCATCCTGCACGTGCTGATCGTGCCCGGGATCATCATCACGCTCGTGACGGCGCACATGATCTTGCTGGTGCGCCAGAAGCACACGCAGTTCCCGGGCGAGGGGAGAACCGAGAAGAACGTGGTTGGGGCCCCGATGTTCCCGGTGTTCATGGCCAAGACCACGGGATTCCTCTTCCTCGTAGCCGGCGTGATCGCCCTGCTGGGGGCCTTCGCCCAGATCAACCCGATCTGGCAGTTCGGTCCCTACGACGCTTCGCGCATCTCCTACGCCGTCCAGCCCGACTGGTACATGGGCTTCCTCGACGGGGCGTTGCGCATCTTCCCGGCGTGGTCCTTCCACTCCTTTGGCTACACGATCCCCCTCGAGGTGACGATCCCCGCAGTCATCTTCCCGGGCTTACTGTTCAACGTGATCATGATCTGGCCGGCGATCGAGCGACGCTTCACGAAGGACTACGCGGAGCACAACCTGCTGGATCGCCCGAGTAACCGGCCTAAGCGTACGGCCGCCGGGGTCGCGGTACTCGCCTTCGTGTCGATGCTCTTCATCGCCAGCTCGACCGACGTCATTGCCAACTTCTTTCACGTGTCGCTCAACACGGTGCTATGGGCGATGCGGGTGCTCGTGCTGGTCTCGCCGTTCGTGGCCTACCCGTTGACCTATCAGATCTGCAAGGAGATGCAGGGCGTGCGCGGTGCGGGCAAGCGTAAGACGGCCAACGTTGTCACGCGCACGGCCGAGGGAGAGTACGTCGCCGAGCCCGCGCCGGCCTACGTCGACGACGTGGCCGACGACCTCGAACCCACTGAAGTACCGCGCTTCATCGACGAGCCCGGGGCGTCTGCCCCGGAATCGGGCGTGCGCATCATCGAACGTTAAGTCGTGACGCGCCGCGCCCGTCGCACGCGTCGGCGCCTCGGAGTCGTCGTCGCCGTCGCGCTCGCTTTCGTCGCGGGCGCCGTCGTGCTCTCGCGCTCACCGGCGCCCGCGACGACGACCTCGACGTCGACGTTGCACGCGCGCGTCACGACGACCACCGTGGCGCCCGAGCGGGCACAGCCCTTCTGGGCCGTCGTTAGCCACTCGGCGCGCGGGGTCATGGTCGACTACCGCAACGTGGTGGCCGGGGGCGTGACGTTTCGCGCCCTGCGCCTTCGCGCGCGCACGACGTTCCTGCGCTGGCACGTGGGATCGGGCGACCCCCTGCGCTGGGCGAGCGTGCCCAAAGACGCGGGTCCCTCAATTGACTGGCCGGTCGAAGGACCGGCCGGTGTCGTCGCGGTCTTTAACGGCGCCTTTAAGCAGGCCGCCGGCGCAGGTGGCTCCATGGTCGATGGGCTGGTCCTCTCCCCACTGGTGCGCGGTGACGCCTCCCTCGCCCTTGACGCCTACGGTCACTGGGCGATTGGCACGTGGGGGAGCCGAGAGTTCCCGCCGCGCGGCTTCACTGCGACCACCGTGCGCCAGAACCTGGTCTTGCTGGTCGCGAACGCCCGCCCGACGTCGACGGCACTGCACGCGCCCTGGAAG
The DNA here is from genome assembly GCA_021849435.1 of Actinomycetes bacterium. Next base: position 3,377 of record JAJZSX010000312.1, read on the forward strand.
TTCTGGGGCGATCCGCTCCACGAGGTCCCGCCCGAGCCGCGCAGCGGCCTGGGTGTCGATGCGGCGGGCAACCTTATCTACGTGGCGACCATGGGCCACGTGCTCGCGCCCGATCTCGCGCGCGCCATGGTGGCCGCGGGCATCGTTACCGGCATGGAACTCGACATCAACCCGTTCTGGCCGATTCTCGGCGCGCCCTTCGCCCCGCTGCACCATCCCGGCTCCTACAGCGTGCAGTTGCCCCTGGCCCAGCACGACCCGACCATCTACAACACCGGCTGGGAGCGCGACTTCTTCGTGGCCCTGGCTGAGCCGGGCCGCTGGGGCTGTGACTGGCGCGCTCCGGGACTGCACGCACCGCTGGGCACGCCTCAACCTCAGCGGCCTCGCCGCGTCGGCCCGGGCTGCTAAACGCTGCTGGGGCCCGTGCGTAGCATGGGCCACGTGTTGCGTCCTGAAAGTTGGATCAGACCAGTGGGTGCAAGTCCCACCTGGGTAGTTGCCGGAAAGCCCAGTAGCAGGCCCCGGTTCGTCACCGAGAG
>JAJZSX010000313.1 GCA_021849435.1 Actinomycetes bacterium
CGACGCGAAACGGACGTAGGCGACGTCGTCAACGGGTCGCATCGCGTCGAGGGTCGCGCGTCCGATCTCCTCGCTCGACACGTCGCGGTTCAAGAGGCGCATCGATTCCTCGACGCTCGCGGCGATCCCCACCATGACGCGCTCGTCGACCGGCCGGTTCTTGCACGCCGCCCGGATTCCCATGAGGATCTTGGACTGATCGAAGGGCTCGCGCTCCCCGGAGCGTTTGACGACGACGAAGCCGACCTCCTCCATCCGCTCGAACGTCGTATAGCGCTGGCCACACCTCGCGCACTCGCGGCGACGGCGTATCGCCACACCGTCTTCGGCCAGGCGCGAATCGACGACGCGGTCGTCGTCAGCCGAGCAGAAGGGGCATCGCATCCCCGCCACGATACACGTAAAATTCGACAAATTATGGTATAAGGACGTGCTCGCCGGGGACTACCACACTCGAGTGCAGCTCCCTGACGAGCGCGCGACGAGCGAGCGCGGGATCAAGTGGATTGGCGAGGCGCGCTATCGAGTCGACGGAGTCACCCGCCTGGACGACGTAGACCATGCCTGAGGCGAGCGATGTGCCCGTCGCCAGGTCGGTGGGCAGACCCGTGCCAGTCGTGCCACCGAAGGCGGGGCCGGGCCACGAGAGCAGTACCAATCCGCACGCCATCGCGACGCCGAGCAGCACGCCCTGTCGCTGCCGGCGCCGACGAGCGCGCGCGAGGCGACGGCTCGTCACGTTGACGCCCGTTCGCCACGCACGACCCGACTCGCCGACGAGCCACAGATGGGGGGTGACGGGTGGACGGAACTCGTACTCCGTCAATGCGAGAGCGGACACCGTTGCCTCCTTCTAGACGAACACCTGTTCGTATACTAGCGAACAGGTGTTCGTCTGACAAGGGCTCCGTCACCAACTGGTTGATCGTCCCGCATCGACGGTACTTTCCCTGATAGCCAGGCCGACGCGGCCGAAGTCGCCCCACCGGCGGCGGCGCCGACGCGTACGCAGCGCGTCGGCCACCTCGTCCAGGGTGCGAACCATGATGATGCGATGCGACCGCACGAGTCGGGCGCACTCGCGCGCAAGCTCGGTGTCGGGGTGGTCGGCGGAGTCGGTGACCTGGCCATCGCTCACCCACACGAGTGGTTCGCCGGTCCTGCGGTGGGCAATCGCCCACCGCAGGACCGGGCCGTCGACACCATTGCCGACGTTGCCGCTCGGCACCTCGCTCACGACACCTCCTCGGTCGGCGAGCACCCACGCGTTCGGCGTCGTGCCTCGATCACCCGGTCGGTGGCTGTAGCCGACGACCAGTGAGTTAGGGGCGCGACGAGCGAGCGCGGCGAGTGTCTCGCGGTCAAGGTCCATCGAGCCGGACTGGTCGATCACCACCACGCCACCGTGCCGACGCGACGGGGCCGCAAAGACTCGTCGCTGCTCGTCGGTGAGCAGCCGGCTGGGATAGGCCAGGACAACGCCACTGACCGCCGCTCGGCGGTGCCGCACGCCACCCGTTCGCGCCCGAACCGCCAGAGACGACTCGGCGAAGTACAGGTCGGCGAAGTGCCCACTCGGTGGCCGCCGGGCCCCGGGCTGGAGGGAGCGCTTGAAACGGCGAAGCGACTCGGCGTCCTTCGGCAGTCGCGCGTCACTCACTGAGGTGACCAAACGGGCCAGGGGTATCGTGTACTCGCCGTAACCGAGCGGCACTCCATCGACTCGGGCCACCGTCGCACCTAACTCGTCGGCGCTGGCGTCGCGCACCAGCGACTTCGCGCGCGAGGCGACGGCTCGAAGCGGCGCCACCCACGTCGGGTCACCCCGACGTATCCCGGCCACAAACTCGCGTTCGGCGCCGGTCCCGAGCACCGCCAGCAGGAAACACGCAGCCTCGGGCCAGTTGCCGCTGCGCGCGAGGCGCTCACCCCCCAGGCGCTCGCTGCCGTCGCGCAGCTGACCGGCGTCAAAGCCGAGGCGCAGGAGGATCGTGTTCACGCGCATCTCCTCCGCGCACTCCAGGGCGCGCGCCGGGATCTCGGCCATCTGGTCGATCCACTCGTGACGGTGCGGGCTCACGCGAACGTGGATCAGTTCATGGGCCCGCACCACGCGCGCACGCTCGTCGCGCTCCCACGGTACGCGCAGCACGCGGTGGCTGAGGTCGCAACTCGCGTCGCCGCGCCACGACGATCCTCGCTCGATGCGCCACGGCTCGCTCCGGAAACCGTCGGCACGACCGGTCACCAGTTCAGGGAAGACGTCGACGTCGCTCACAGCGCCGCGACCCGCAGGGCGTCGAGCACCCCGCCCGCCTTGGTGTCGCCGAAGACCAAGTCCGCGGCCCGAGACGCGCCGTAGTGGCGTCGCAGCTGGTCGAACGCGTAGAAGCTGCGCAGCGATATCCGACGAGACTCCTCGCCGAGCGATCCCGCGAGCGCCGGTCCTCGAAGGTCCTCGCTCAGGCGCTCGACCGCTTCGATGTGCGGACGGTCGACGCGCAGGCGCACGGCGAATCGATCGCGCAAGGCGGCGGGCAACTCGTCGAGGTCCTCGACGTTGGTCGTCATGACGACCGAGAACTCGGGACCCGGCGTCACCCACTCCCCCGTCTCGGGATTACGCCACCGTGCGGAGTCCGCCGAATCGGTCATTGCGAGCAACGTGCTCAAGGCGTCGCCCGATGCCCGGTCGACCTCATCGACGACGAGCCGGCCGCCGCGGCCCCCGTGGGCGTTCCAGGCACGGATCGCGGGCCCCTCGCGCCAGCGCCAGGTCCCATCGCCCGCCGGCATCCAGGTCCCGGTGATCTCACCCGTCGTCAGATCCTCGGTGCACACCAACCGCTCGGCTGGACCGCGCACGACCCCGGCGTGCAACGCCGCGTAGGTCTTTCCCGTTCCCGGAGGGCCGTACAGCACCACCCGGTCGATCCCCGCCGCCAGCACGTCGGCGACGTCACGCCAGCACTGGCCTAACTCACCCTGTTCTTCGATGATCATTGCTCCACCTTTCCGGCGACCCAACGGTCGTCGGCGGTGGCGCGATCACTGTGAACAATCGTGCGAGATCTTCTCCAGGACCGGCAGGGCGCGCTCGAGGAGCCGGCGCTCGGACTCACTGAGGGCGTCGAGCTGGGCACCAAGTCCCGTGGCGCGCTCCTTGCGCAGCGCCTTGAGGGTCTCGCTGCCCACCGTGGTCAGGGCGATCAGTGAAGCCCGCTTGTCGTCAGGGTCTGAGGAGCGAGTGACGAGGCCCGCCTCCTCGAGTGAGGCCACGACCCTGGTCGCGGCGGGCGCGCCCAACGACTCCTGGGTCGCGAGCGCACTGATGCGAAGCGGTCCACGCTCGTCCACGGTGACCAGCGCCGAAAGTTGGGAGGGGGTGAGCCCGGCCGCAGCGTGCTGGCGAATCGTACGCATCAGTCGGCCGACGATCAGGTTGAGCCTGGCCGCGACCGTGACGCCGGCTTCGTCGCTGGAGAGCGTCGTCATCGCACGACGTCACTCTCGAGGGCGACCTCACCGGGCACTGCGCCGCCAGCGATCGTCAGGTCTTCCACGTGCTCCTGGATCGACAGCTCGGAGTGGACGTAGCGACGGCCGCGCAGCGCGGAGAAGACGGCCCCGATTATGGCCATCGCGAAGGCCATGGTGAAGACGATGATCAGTCCATGGTGGAAGGGCGAGAGGATGAGGTTCGGGAAGAAGTGCTTGCCCGTCAGGGTCGTCCACTGGGCGTGGGTCACGTGCGCGACCGCCTGGCTACCGAGCAGGCTCTTGAGCGGGTTAAAGCCGAGGAACGACGAGAAGAGGCTGCCGACCGCCGGCAGGTTCGCCACCGCGTTCGCCTGAGCCGCGGCCACCCCGTGTGAGGACAGGCCCTTGTACATGGCTGACGGCAGCGTGTTGGTGAGT
>JAJZSX010000314.1 GCA_021849435.1 Actinomycetes bacterium
CGCAGTCGTAGCCCAAGACGACCAGCTACGCCAGTACTACCTCGGGATGGTGAAGTGATGAGTTCCTTTCTCACGTCGCGCAACGTCGCTGACGTCTTGGGCGGCATCACCAACGGCGTGATCTACAGCCTCGTCGCGCTGAGCCTGGTGCTGGTGTGGCGCTCGACGCGCATCCTCAACTTCGCCCAGGGTGCGATGGCGATGATCGCCGCCTACATCGGCTTCGCCGTGCTCGCGCCGTCGACCAACTACTGGGTCTCCATGGCGGTCGCCATCATCGCGGGGCTCGCCGTGGGTGGACTCACCGAGCGGGTGATCGTACGCGGTCTCTACGGCAAGCCCGAGATCAACCCGGTCGTGGCGATGGTCGGATTCCTGCTGGTTCTGGAATCGGTCGCGGCAGCCATCTGGTCGACCACGTCGCGCGGCCTGCCCACACCATTCTCGATCGTGGACTGGCAGATCAGCCACAAACCCGTCGCGTTGTCGCCCTTCGCGCTCTATGAGATCGTCACCGCGGTGGTGGTGATGACCGTGATCGCCTTACTCTTCCAGTTCACCAAGATTGGTCTCCAGCTCCGAGCCGCCGCGCTCGCACCTGAGGTTTCGCGACTGCTCGGGGTCCGCGTGGGGCGGATGTTGACGTTGGGCTGGATGCTCTCGAGTGGTGTCGGAGCCGTCACCGCGGTACTGGTCGCGTCGAACTACTTCACCGGGCTCACCCCCACCACCATGGACGGGGTCTTCGCCTTCGGCTTCATCGCGGCGGCCATCGGTGGACTGGACAGTCCGGTCGGGGCGCTGGTCTCGGGCGTCTCGCTCGGGATTATCCTGCAGTTCGTCGGTGACTACCTGAACTCCAACGACATCATCCTGGTGGCGTTGGGGATGCTCATCGTCTCGCTGATGGTGCGTCCGAATGGCGTGTTCACCCGCTCAGCCCAAAGGCGGGTGTGATGGGCGCGCGCTGGAACCAACGAGTCGTCGCGGCAACGGCGGTCGGCGTCGCGGCGGTGCTCGCGTCCTGGCTCGGCGTGGGAACCGCTCGAGCGGCGACGGCGCTCAGCATCGCGGCCGTCGTCCTCGTCGTGGGTCTGGTCCTGGTCTCGTCGTCGGAGTTGCGCCGTGACCACCCGGTGATCGCGCGCGCCGCGATCAGCCTGGTGGCCGTCGACGTCTCGCTTGTCGTGACGGGTTTCTTCTCCTCGACCGTCGACTCCAATCTCGCGATCGGCGCGGCGATGTCGATCGTGCTACTCGGGCTCTCATTCCTGACCGGCTCGTCGGGGCAGATCTCGATCGGCAACGGCGCCTTCATGGGGGTGGGCGCCTTCACCGTCGCCATCTGGGCCAACCATCACGCGACGACCCCCATCGCCGTGGTGCTGATCCTCGCTGTGGTGGCCGGCGCGCTGGTCGGGTTGTTGCTCGGGCTGCCCGCGACGCGCCTTCGTGGGCCGTACCTCGCCGGCATGACCCTCGCCTTCGCCGTCGCCTTCGGTGCGGTGCTCAATCTCTTTTCGACGTGGACCGGTGGGGACTCGGGGCTGCAACTGCCCTCCGCGGTGAACGCGCCGCCCTGGCTCGTCGACTTCTTCCGGCCCGGGACCTCGTCGCTGACGACCAACAGCGTCTGGCTGGTCGACGTGACGATCGTCACCGCGGGAATCGCGCTCTTCTTCATGGCGAACCTCTTTGCGAGTCGGACCGGTCGGGCGATGCGACTGGTTCGCGACAACGACGTTGCGGCCGAGTTGGTCGGCATCTCGCTGCCGCGTGCGCGGGTCATCGCGTTCGTCGTCTCCGCGGCGTACGCGGCGTTGGGCGGCGGACTGTGGACGCTCATCAACAACGCGGTGACACCCGCCACCTACGGCTTCGCCCTCTCGATCACGATCCTCTCGCTCGTGGTGATCGGTGGGATCGGGACGATCCCCGGGGCGCTCATTGGCGGGCTGATCTACGCCTTCGCTGCCAGCGTGATCGCGTGGTTCACCGCTCACACGGGTCTCAACCCGCAAGGGAACGTCGCGAGTCAGCTCAACGGAATCATCTTTGGTGGCCTCTTGGTGCTCACGATCCTCTTTGCGCCAACGGGAATCGCGGGTTTCGTGCGACGGCGATGGGCAGCGTGGCGCTCGAGGTGAATTGCTACTGCCCACGCCGCGGTCTAGGGTCGGCATCGGGGTTTACGCACCAGTAATCAAAATCAACAAAAGACCATCGTAACGATGGAGGGGGGAGACAAACCATGGAGGTACGACGCACGCGTCGTCTCACGATCAGTGGATCAGCGCTCGCGCTGTCCTTGAGTCTGATCACGATGGGGACATCGATGGGAGCGGCAAGCGCTTCGACGAGGGCGCCCAAAGTCCCAGGGGTGACGGCGAAACAGGTGACCATCGGGGCGACGGAGCCACTGACCGGCATCGCGTCCCAGGGCTACAGCGAGGTCGCCAAGGCCGCGAACGCGGTCTTCACGTGGGTGAACCAGCATGGTGGGGTCAACGGTCGAAAGATCAGGTACGTCATCAAGGACGACTGCTACGGCACGCCGGGATTCGGCTGCACCGGGAATCCGAACACCGTGGCCCAGACCAAGGCGCTACTCGCGCTGCCGGTCTTCGCGACGGTCGGATCGCTCGGCACACCGACCCAGGACTCGGTACGCGCACTCTTGAAGGCCAACCACGTCCCACAGTTGTTCGTTAGTTCCGGATCGAAGGACTGGAACAACCCGAAGACCTACCCCGGCCTCTTCGGGTGGCAGACCAGTTACACCACCGAGAGCAAGATCCTCGGCCAGTACATCAACGCCCACTTCGCCGGTAGGAAGGTCTGCTTCTTGGGCCAGAACGACGACTTCGGCGCTGACGGCCTACTCGGCCTCAACTATGTCGGCGTCAATCCCGTCGACTCGGTGATGTACAACGTGGCCGGACTGGTCACGGGCGGCGGCGGCTACTTCACGCCGTTCATCTCGAAGTTCCAGTCTGAGGGTTGCAAGGTCGTCGTGCTCGACACGATCCCCCAAGCGACTGACGCCGCGCTCGGCAACGCGCTCGCGCTCGGCTACTCGCCCCAGTGGGTCATCTCGAGTGTCGGCGCGGACCCGGTGACGGTGGACGCGGCCTTCGCCGGCAAGCCCTTCCCGGACCCCGAGATCGGCGCGATCTCGTTCAGCTACCTGCCCGCGACGTCAGACCCGTCGGTGTGGAACGGCTGGATGCGCACGGTCATGGCCAATGACAAGAAGGACTTCCCGAACTTCACGTCGACCACACCCCTTGATGGGAACATGGCCTACGGCATCGGTTGGGGCGTCGCGTTCGTCGAGGCGTTAAAGGCGGCGGGCCGCAACTTCACGCGAGCGAGTTTCTTGCACACGTTGATGTCGACGTCGTTCCAGACGCCGGCTCTCGTTCCGCTGCGCTACTCACCGACGAACCACCAAGGGCTGAACGGTGGCTACGTCGTCAGGGTCAACAGTTCGTCGTCGACTTCGGTTCTCGACCGCACGGTGTACACGACGGGTTCGACCAAGTCGAGTCCGGTGGTGGTCACCTCGAAGTTGAGCACGGCGATCCCGGCCTGGCTGCAGTAACCAACAAACGTTCAACGACGATGCCCCGGCGCGCGCCGGGGCATCGTCGTGTCCGGGGCTATCCGACCGCTGTGCAGAACGTGGGGATTCTCCGTCCTCGACTGGTGCACAACTGGCCAGGGTCCGGTGGATAACGCGTGAAATCAGAGGTAAAAGTTCTCGATTTCCCCACTCGTGGGCGGAGACCCCTTTCGCTCGGCCCACCGTTCTGACACAGTGACACTCGTAGTTCACGGAGTACCGGTCGACGATCGGCGAAACCGCAAGGGGACGTCGACGGAGGGGCGAGGGACCTCGAAAGAGGGACG
>JAJZSX010000315.1 GCA_021849435.1 Actinomycetes bacterium
CAGGGTGCGCTGAGTGACTCGGAGAGACGCTTTCGCATCGCCTTCGAGGGCAACATGGCACCCATGCTCTTTACCGGCCTCAATGATGAAGTCTTCGCAGTGAACGACGCCTTCTGCCGCCTCATTGGGCGCAGCCGAGAGGAGATCCTCGGCGAGCATTTCCCGCCCTATACCCACCCCGAGGACCTCGAGATCACCGCCGAAGCCCACCGGCGTCTCTTGGAGGGTGAGACCGACCAGATCCAGTACATCAAGCGCTACATACACAGTGATGGCCACACGATCGTGGTCCAGGTCTCCAAACACGCGGCGCGCGACGATCAGGGTCAGCTCGTCTATTCCGTCCTCTCGGCGCGCGACATCACTGAAGAGCGCGCTCTGACCGAGATGCTCTCGCACCAGGCGTTGCACGATCCACTTACGGGACTCGCGAACCGCGCGCTCTTCGACGACCGCCTCGCCCAGGCGGTGGCACGTAGCGAACGCTCCGGCACGCTGGGTGCGGTCTTACTGCTCGACCTCGATGATTTCAAAGGCGTCAACGATACCCACGGGCACCTGGTTGGCGACGAGGTGCTGCGCGGCGTCGCGCGGCGTCTCGAGATGGTCACGCGCTCCAGCGACTCGCTGTCGCGCTTTGGTGGCGACGAGTTCTTCTACCTCGCCGAGGGACTCTCTTCTTCGAATGAGGCCGAGGAGATCGCGGCGCGCCTGATCACGGTGCTGGGCGAGACCTTCGACTTCGACGGCCTGCACTTTCGCCAGATGGCGAGCATCGGCATCGCCCTGTTCTCGGATGACGACGTCTCAGCCAGTGACATCGTCCAGCGCGCCGACCTCGCTCTCTACGAGGCGAAGAGTCGCGGCAAGGGACGCTACGCGCGTTTCACGCCCGACATGCACCAGGTCGCCGCGAGTCGCTTTGCCCTCACCCAGGAGCTGCACAAGGCACGAGCCAACGGCGAGCTCGCCATGCACTATCAGCCCATCATCGCTCTCGCGACCCACGAAGTCGTCGGATTCGAGGCGCTGATGCGCTGGCATCACCCCGAGCGCGGCGAGATCTCGCCGGGGGTGTTCATCCCCCTGGCCGAACGCGGCAAACTGATCTACGAACTGGGCGAGTTCGCGCTCACTGAAGCCACCCGCGCCGCCGCGAACTGGCCCGCGTCTCGCGGAGGCGGACGGCCCTACGTCACGGTGAACCTGTCGGCCCAGGAGTTCGTCGGCGGCGATCTCGTGGCCACGGTCAGCCAGGCACTGGTTGCCAGCGGACTCGATCCTGGCCGACTGGTCGTTGAGATCACCGAGAGCGCGATGATCAACGACGCCCACGACGCGTTGCACGTGCTCGAGGGACTTTCCGCGCTCGGCGTGGGCGTGGCGCTCGACGACTTCGGTACCGGTTACTCCTCGCTGTCGTATCTGGTGCGCCTGAGCCCTTCGATCATCAAGATCGACCGGTACTTCGTCAACCCCTCCTTTGAGAGCGTGCACAATGAGACGCTGCTCGAGACGGTGATCTCACTTGGCGTGCGCCTCGGGATCGCGATGGTGGCCGAAGGGGTGGAGACGGTCGCCCAGCTTGATCAGTTGCGGATGCTGGGCTGTGACGCCGCCCAGGGATTCATCTTCTCGCCGGCGGTGCGTGGTGAGGCGGTCGCGGCGCTGATCCAACGAGGACCCTGGCCCGATCCGCGCCTCGCCTAGGGGTCGTTCGCTACCATGGCGCGACGAAGGGAGTCGCGTGTCGCTAGTTGCAGAAGGTTCCCGTGGGCGCGTCGCCTTGGTCACCGGCGCGGGCGCCGCTGAGGGAATCGGATTCGCCAGCGCTCGCGCCCTTGCCGCCTCGGGCGCTCGCCTCGTTCTCACCTCGACGACCTCGCGGATCTTCGACCGGGTCGACGAGCTGCGCGCGCACGAGGTTGACGCGCGCGGCCTGGTCGGTGATCTCACAGACCCCGCGACGTCCTCGTCGCTCGTCGAACTCGCCCTCGAGTCCTGGGGGAGACTCGACGTCGTCGTGCACAACGCGGGTATGACCTCTCTGAGTGATCCGGCGTTCTCGACCGGAGCGATCGAAGAGATCGACGTGGCTCACTGGCGCGCGGGCATCGTGCGCAACCTCGACACCGCCTTCTACGTGGCCAAGGCGTGCCTGCCCTCGCTGTGTGACAGCGCCGCGGGCCGGCTGGTCATCGTGGCCAGCGTGACGGGCCCGGTCATGGCGATGCGCCACGAGCCGATCTACGCCGCGGCCAAGGCCGGTTTGGTGGGCCTGGCCCGCAGCCTCGCCCTCGACTACGCGGATCGCGCTGTCACGGTGAACGCGGTTGCGCCGGGTTGGATCGCTACCGGCTCTCAGACCGAACACGAGGCGCGCCAGGGTGTGGCGAGCCCGATGGGTCGTAGCGGTACCGCAGACGAGATCGCGGCGGTGATCGACTTTCTCTCTTCGCCACGTGCGTCGTATCTGACGGGTCAGTGCATCGTGGTCGACGGTGCGAACTCCATCGCCGAAGAGCGCCGCTAGCTCGTTGCGAAGCCACCCCGGTAGACTGACTCTCTAGAGCGAGCCCGGGGGACGTCGCGTGCGAGAGACTACGGTACGGCGCGAGCGCAGTCCCCGCGGTCGTCACGCTGCTCGTAGAACTCGTCGGGGTGTTCGCGCTCTCTTCGCGCTGGCGGTCGTCGCAATCATGGGCGTCACCGGGCTCCAGCGCTTTACCGGTGGTGCGTCAACGACGCCTACGTCGGGCTTCTATCTGGTGGTCGGTGCCTCGGCGTCGCTTGGCTTTCAGCCCACCGGCATCGTTCATCACAACGGAGCGCGTACCGATCGCGGCTACGCCGACGACGTCGTGGCGATCGAGCAGAAGAGGGGCGTAAATCTCGCCATACGACAGATTGGATGTCCTGGTGAAACGACGTATTCGATGCTTCACACGGGGGATCACTGCTACGTGGGCTCCGGTAGCCAGCGCAATGCCGCGCGCATCTACCTTGGTCAGCACCACGACGAGGCCGGTCTGATCACGATCGACCTGGGCTTTAACGACGTGCGTCCGTGCCTGTGGAAGTGGGTGCCTGACTCCGCGTGCGTCGCGAAGGGACTCACCCAGATCCGTGCGAACCTCCCCGGAGTCATCAAGCTCCTTAAGACCTACGCTGGTGCCCACGTGCACTTCGTCGGACTCCTCTACGCCGACCCGTTTTTATCGGACTACGTCAACCCGCACTCGAGCGCGACCTCGGCAGAGCAGACGCGTGCACTCGTGACCGCCCTCGACAACGAATTGACCTCGATCTATCGCGCGGCAAGCATCCCCATCGCGAACGTGCCCGGCGCGTTCCACATGGATAATGTCAGCGCGACGATCTGGGATCGCCGGCCTGTGCCCACGAACGTCCTCTACGCCTGCTCGTGGACGTGGATGTGCACGCCGCCGCCGTGGGGGCCCGACGATCACCCCAACGACGCGGGCTATCGCGCAATCGCGAACGCCATCGAGGTGGCCGTACCGACAACGTGGTGAGCGGCCGCACCGACCGCCTGGTGAATTAAGTGCTGGATGTAATAGAGGGGTTGGTCACGGAAGAAAACATTTATGTTCTCCGTGGGATCACGGTAAATCTACGTAGTTGAGTCTTGCACTTTGGCTTTGTCACGAGTTCGTCACACGATCCGTCTGGAGGCACAATGCGTCACCGGTAGCGTTGAAGCGCCGACACACAGCGACGAGGGGCGTCGTACGAAGACGGAGAGAGCTGATGAGCACGTACCTTGAGTTGCCGCCGCGCACGAACAAGCCTCGCACTGAGGGCTTGACGATCGCCATCGACAAGGGGTTGCCGACGCGCTACTTCATTGACCTCGTTGAGAGCACGGGCGAGCATCTCGACT
>JAJZSX010000316.1 GCA_021849435.1 Actinomycetes bacterium
GAAGCGCCACGTGTTTGTCGAGGTGTCAAAGCGCATCAACTCGGTCACGCCGATTCGGTTCGGTCCCACCGTGATCGTCGCCCACAGGTACGCCCAGGACCCCTCACAGCCGTAGGCGTTGACGCCGCCCGTGGACGCCAGATGCGACACCGGGGCGCTAAGCGCCGCGGCCGAGCACGGCGCGGCACTGACCGCAGACTCCGACGTGGCCGTCGCCCGCGCGGCCGTCCACCCGAGTCCGATGGCCACTGCGAGCGCAGTCACGACACGAGTGATCGACACGACGTCAGTCTGACACGCGTTACGATTCCCGCGCGTCGCCATTCAGCATCGCCGACCGGAAGAGCGTGTTCATGGTGAAGACCCATTCCTCCTGCTCGACGGGCGACGTCGTGATGTCATCGAGCACGCGCCCGAAGACCACCGCCTGGATTAATACGGCGAGTGACCACGCCGATACGTCCTTGCGAACAAATCCACGGTTTTGGCCCATCGACATCACGTCGCGCAACTCGGCGGTGAGCCGTGACTCGGTGGCCCCGATCAACGCGGCGAGCTCCGGCCTCGTGAGTGCTGCCGCCACGATGCGCGCCCGCATCGCCCGGCTCCGCTGACGGTCCTCGCCGGCCGACAGCAGCCCGATCAATGGCTGGATGCGGATCAGGAACTCGTCGATGTCCGCCGACTGCTCGCTCACGTTCGACAATTCATCGATGTCGCGCTGCACCAATTCGCTGAACAACTGGTTATACGCCGCGTCGATCACGCCTTCGCGCGATCCAAAGTGGTGATACACAGAGCCGTAATTGACACCCGTAGCGTCGCAGATCTCGGGTATTCGGATGAGTGACTCGTCACCATTCCATAGACGAGAAACGACCTCGTCGATTACCGCTTTCATGACGGGAATCGACCGACTTTGTTTGGCCACCTATGAATCCTATCGTCGAACACCGCTCTTGGGGCTTGTCAATTCTACGCCGCACCAGTGTTCCTGATTCGGACTGATTCATTGGTCGCGCCCGGTAGTGTTCACGTGAAAACACTGGTCCCTGAGGAGAGAAGTCGTGTCGAAACCAGCCCGCTTAGAACCTGAAATCATTCAGGTGGGCGTGGTGATCGTCCTCGGTGCAATCATGTCGATCCTCGACACCACCATCGTCGCTGTGGCGCTGCACACGCTCAGCCACGATTTCCGGGTGGACGTCTCGACGATCCAGTGGGTCACGACCGGCTACCTGCTCGCCCTCGCCGTCGTGATCCCGGTGTCGGGCTGGGCGATCCACCGTATCGGCGCCAAGACCGTTTACATGATCTCGCTCGGCTTCTTCATAACCGGATCTGCGATGAGTGGCCTCGCGTGGTCGGCGACCAGTTTGATCCTCTTTCGTGTCCTGCAGGGGCTCGGTGGCGGGATGATCCTGCCCGTCGGCCAATCGATCATGGCGCGTACCGCGGGACCCCAGCGCATGGGTCAGGTGATGGGGATCATTGGTGTCCCTCAGCTGCTCGGGCCGATCCTCGGACCCGTGATCGGTGGTGTCATCATCTCGAACACCTCGTGGCGTTGGATCTTCTTCGTCAACGTACCGATCGGTCTGGTCGCACTCGTGCTCGCACGACGATTCCTGCCGGCCTCGTCGGGTGATCGGGGGCACCGATTCGACCTGCTCGGCTTCCTGCTCCTGTCTCCGGGACTCGCGTTCATCGTCTACGGCCTCGCCGAGGTCGGCAGTCGCGGCGGTTTCCACGGCGCCGCAGTGTACGACAGCCTCGTCGTGGGACTCGTCTTGAGCGCGCTCTTCGTCGTGCGTTCCCTTCGAGCGCCCGAACCCCTCATCGATATGAGGCTCTTTCGCGATCGGACGTTTTCACTCGCGTCTACGGGAGTCTTCCTGATCGGCGCCACGTTGTACGGGACGATGTTCCTGCTGCCGCTCTACTACCAGATCGTGCGCGGTGATTCGGCCTGGCTCGCGGGACTCATGATGGCCCCACAGGGCCTGGGTGCAGCGATGTCCATGCGCGCCGGTGGACTGATGGCCGACCGTCGAGGGCCGCGATCGGTGGTGCCCTACGGCGTCATCGTCCTCGCTATCGGCACGTTCTTCTACACCCAGGTCACCGCGACCTCCAACTACTGGCTACTCGGAATCGCGCTGTTCATCCGGGGCCTCGGCATGGGCGCGGCGATGATGCCCACGTTCGCGGCCTCGTACTACAACCTCACCCACGACGACGTGCCCAAGGCGACCTCCGCGACGAACATCCTTCGCCAGGTCGGCGGCTCACTCGGTGTGGCCGTCTTCGCCGCCGTGCTCCAGACCCAGATCACGCACCGGCTCCCGGCGATTGGTCTGGCGCTGCAAGCCGGTAAGATTCACGCGAACATAAGTCAACTCCAAGCGGTGGCGGGTGCGTTCGCCCATTCTTTCTGGTGGTCCTTCGCCGTCTCGCTATTGGCGTTCATCCCGGTCGTGTTCTTGCCGAATCGTGGTCTCGCGGCCCAACGATCGGCGGTGCCAACATTCGACTCACAACCAGAAAGTTCGTCTCGACATGACTAAGCCAGTTCTCCAAGTGATCATTGGGTCAACTCGACCCGGGAGGGCTGGTGCGCCAATCGCCAGGTGGTTCTACGACCTGGCCGTCGCCGACGGGCGATTCGAGGTAGAACTCGTCGATCTCGCCGAAGTAAACCTGCCGATCTTCAATGAACCGAACCACCCGAATCAGGGCAAGTACGAGTTCGAACACACCAAACGGTGGTCGGCCACCGTGTCGCGAGGCGACGCCTTCGTCTTCGTCGTGCCCGAGTACAACCACAGTTTCAACGCTGCGACGAAGAACGCGATCGACTACCTGCACAATGAGTGGCGCTACAAGCCCGCCGGTATCGTCAGCTATGGCGGCGCGATCATGGGGACACGGTCGGCCCAGCACCTCAAGCCAGTCTTCAGTGCCCTCAAATTGGTTCACGCTGGCGACGTGGCCATCCCACTGGTCACCACGCCCGTGGTTGACGGCGTCTTCGTCGGCAACGACATTTTGATTAACTCAGCGAAGAGTCTTTTGAATGAACTCGACTTCATCACGCCGGGGCTGATGCAATTGCGCGCCGGTCGGTAGCCGCAGCTCCTCGAACACCCCCCCGCAACGATCGCGCCGCGCTCGACCTTCGACGCTGTGGAGCAGAGACTCGCCGGGGTACCGGTGCCTAACGGGTAGGCCGACGCGCAAACGTACTTGGCACGCGGTAGGGTCTTGCGCGACTAGCCCTCCTTCGACTCGTCGCATCCGCTAATCACCGTTTCCGACGCTTTTCGGGCGGCTTCGCCAACGAGTTGACAGCGTCGACAACCTCCGCGGCGATCGCGTTTCTCGGACCCCTGATTCCCGATGCCGCATTTGGTGTTTCAGTAGCGACGTTCTTGGAAGATATCGCGCCCTTTCGACGAGGCCGATACTTCCGACGAAAACGGCGACGCCACGACCGACGCCATGGCGACACTGGCAAACAGTGCGATTGCGGGGAGCCATCGAACGTGCAACTTGCGCTTCGCCGTCACGAGGAAGGCGGCTGCCGAGTAGGCACGACAAATCCAGTCTTCGCTTTTGAGGGAGGAACCATCTTGTCCCAAATCGTTCCTCCATCGGTGGTTACGTACACCGATGAAAACTGACCAGACCCTACGGTGACCAGCGCGTCGTTGCGATTTAGAGCATTTAACGTCACGCCGCGGGTGGTTGCAGGTAAATCAGACGTAGTTATTGACGAGTAACCATTACTTTTATACAACTTCACTTCCGTCGTGTCGCTCTTTGGTCCAGGGCGAACGATCCACCAACTCGCCGAGTTGAAGGGGTCAACCGACACTGTTGAACCACTGATTCTGGA
>JAJZSX010000317.1 GCA_021849435.1 Actinomycetes bacterium
CGGTCGTCAGTGCGTTGCAGTCGGCCCTACCGGCGTCGAGCTCGGTGACGTTCGTGACGCGTGCGAGTGCGCGAACGACGACGACCGCCGATGGCTCGTCGGTCGTCGTGAGCGTCTCCTGACGACCGAGGTGCTGCGAGCCGGTCGGTCGATGAGCTCGGACGAGTCGCCGGCGTCGGTAGCGCCGCGCAGGGCAGCTCGAAGAAGGGGCCGCCAACGAGATCGTTGTGGTGCGATGGGTCACGTGCCGAGTCAGGGGGGACTCGTGTGTCGCACCGAGCGACTCGTGAAGACGATGGGCTAGCTCGATCGATGAGCGATGATGGCTCCGTGGACGAATCAGTGCATCGCTCGAGTCATGGGCGAGGGCTCATGGCACGGTGTAGCCGGGCGTGACCGTCAGCGGCGACTGCGGCGTAGAACGCTCCTTGCCAACAGACGGCGCAGAGACCGGGACGACCCAGGGCCGTCGAACGTGCGCCGCTGGTTGCGCGGGACGTGAAGGAGACTACGATGCGCGAGAGGGCCGGTAACGCCGCTCGAGGGGGATCGTATGACCATCGCATCCGGTCAGTCACCTGATCGGAGCCCCCGCACGGACGGCCCGGCCGCCGCGACGGATCACGTGACCATCGAAGCGGTGCTTCGCTCGATGTTCGATCCGCTCGTCGTGCTGCGAGCCGTGCGCGATCGCGCCGGCGAGGTCGTCGACTTCGAGTACGTCGAGGCAAACGAGGCGGCGCTCGAGATCAATCACACGACCAGAGTCGCGCTCATCGGGTCCCGGCTGCTCACCTTGTTGCCGGGGCACCTCGACTCGGGACTCTTTGACCACTTCGTGCGCACCACCGAGACGGGCGAGCCGCTCGCGCTCGATCACCTGACTTACGCCAACGAGATCCTCGGGGTCGACGGGTGCTGGGACGTGCGCGCGGTCAAGGTGGGCGACGGCATCAGCTACACCTGGCGCGACGTGACCGATCGGGTCACCGAGAACGAGCGTTACCGGCTGCTCGCCGAGAACACCTCGGACATCGTGTCGGTGTCCCAACCCGACGGGGCCATCACCTGGGTCTCGGACTCGTTGAGCGCGATGACCGGCTGGCGGCCCGAGGAGGTGGTCGGGCACCGCTTCACCGAGTACGTGCACCCCGATGACCTGGACCAGGTGACCGGCGTGCAGCGACGGCTTCGCGATGGTGCTCGCCACGACCTCACGGCCCGGGTGCGCGGAGCTGACGGAGCGTATCGCTGGATGACGATATCGGTGCGCGACGTCGTCGGCCCGTCATCTGACGCGATTCGGGTCTCCTCGTGGCGCGACGCGAACGCCGCCGTCACGGCGCGCGAAGAGCTCGTCGAGTCCGAGCGGCGCTTCCAGCTGCTCGCAGAGAACGCGTCGGACGTGGTGATGATGACCAACCCCGAGGGCCAGATCGTCTGGATCTCGCCGTCGGTGGCCGACGTGCTCGGCTGGTCCGTCGAAGATCTGCTCGGCACGCTCTCGGTCGATCTCATCGCCGAACAGGACCGCGAGACGCTCCTCGGGTGGCGCGCGATCGTCTACAGCGGCCTTGACGTGCACGGCAAGAAGATCCGGTACCGCTGCGCGAACGGCGACTGGCGCTGGATGCAGCTGCACGCCCACCCGGTGCGCGCCCAGGACGCCACGATCGCCGCGGCCGTCGTGGGGCTGCGCGACTGCCAGCTCGAGGTTGTCGCGCAACGCGCCTTCGACACGCTCTCGGCGGCCGGGCGCATCCTCGCGCACGCCGAGGACGAGACGACCATGCTCGAGGCGATGTGCCAGGCCGCGGTCGACGAGGGCGGCTACGCCTTCGCGTGGTACTCGCGCGCGGTGCACGACGAGCGCCGGTCGATGTCGATCGTGGCCACGAGCCGACAGCACGCCGAGTACGCCAACGTCGTCGACGTGTCCTGGGGCGACGGACCCAACGGCGACGCCCCGATGGGTCGCGCGGTGCGCCTGGCCAAGACCGTCGTCGTGGACGACCTGGCGCGCGACGCCTGGACGTCGCCGTGGCGCGCGGTGACGGCTGGGCACCAGTTCCGCTCGGTGATCGTGGTGCCGGTGACGGTGGAGGGCTCGGTCGACGGCGTGCTCGTCGTCTACGCCGACGAGGTCGCCGGCTTCGGGACCAACGAGGTGACCCTCTTCGAGGACCTGGCGCGCGAGGTCGAGTTCGGGATTGGTCGACTGCGCAGCCAGGCGCAGCTGGTGGCCTCCCAGCGCGAGCAGAACTTGCTCACGAGGGTCATCGAGCAGGCCGGCGAGTCGATCCTCGTCACCGACGCCGACGGACGCATCGTCTACGCCAATCCGGCGCTGCAGCGCACGAGCGGCTACACGCTCGACGAGCTGATCGGCCTGAGCCCGACGATCTTCCAGCGGGACCTGACCCAGTGGCCGTCCTACGACGAGCTGTTCAACACGCTCGCGCCCGGGGAGAGCTGGCGCGGTCCGATGGTGAGCCGGCGCAAGGACGGCGAGCTGGTCGAGGAGGAGGCGACGATCACGCCGATCACCGACGAGTCGGGCGTTGTTGGCGCCTACGTCGCGGTCAAGCGCGACGTCTCGGCCGAGCGCTCCCTCGAGGCCGCGCTCACGCGCGAGCAGCGCGACCGCTCCGCCACCCTCGCGATCATGCGCACCGTGCGCGCCGGCGCCACCTTGGAGGCGACGGCCGGGGCCTTCGCGAACGCGGCGGTGGACATGGAGAACGTGGATGGGGTCGCCGTGCTGCTCGTCGAGCGTGACGGACACCTGCGATCGGTGGCCTGCGCCGGCTCGACGATGCCCGGGCTCGCCCCGGGCGAGATGCTCGGGACCTCGGACTCGGCGAACCTGCTCGCGCGGACCCGGGTCGGCCCGTGGTGGTCGACGATCGCCGATCCGCCGCGCTCCATGAACCTGACGCTCGTCGCGCAGTGGGCCGAGCACGACTACGTGGCCACGATCGCGGCGCCGATCACCCACAACGACCAGCTGCTCGGACTCGTGCTGTTCGCCACCAAGGACCCGGCCGCCCCGACGTGGCTCGACGGACGAACCTCGACCTGCGAGCCGCTCGGCACGTTCGTCGGCACGCTCGTCGGGCGACAGGTCAACTTCTACGAGCGCACCGAGCGACTACGCGCCGAAGTGGGTGAGCTCATCGCCGCACGCCGGTTCCGGCCCGTCTTTCAGCCCTTCGTCGACCTGGTCACGGGCGAGGTCGTGGGCTATGAGGCCCTGACGCGCTTCGACGACGGCGCGGCGCCCGAACGTCAATTCCTCGCGGCGCACTCGGTTGGCCTCGGTGCGGCGCTCGAGGCGAGCTGCGTGCGCGCGGCCATCGAGGCGACCGCCGGGCTGGCCAACGACATCTGGCTGAGCGTCAACTTCTCCCCGACCGCGATCGTCGACGGCACCGCCGCGCGGGTCGTCGCGGCGGCCCCGCGCCCGATCGTCATCGAGATCACCGAGCACGCGATCGTCGAGGACTACGCGGCCGTCCGCCAGGCGATCGCGTCGATGGAGAACGTGCGCCTCGCGGTCGACGACGCCGGGGCCGGCTTCACGAGCCTCACCCACATCATCGAGCTCGACCCGGACTTCGTGAAGCTCGACGTCTCGATCGTGCGCGACATCGACCGCGACCGCGCCCGCCAGGCGATGGCGGCCGCCATGTACTACTTCGCCGACAAGAGCGACGCCACGATCATCGCCGAGGGCGTCGAGACCGAGGCCGAGGCCGCGACGCTGCGCGCCATCGGGGCCTCGATCAGCGCGGGGGGACTGCTCGGGCAGGGCTTCTTGTTCGGCCGACCCGGCGAGCTCGACTAACCGGACTCTTCGGATTTGAGCGGGGTTT
>JAJZSX010000318.1 GCA_021849435.1 Actinomycetes bacterium
ACCCTGCCGTTAATGATTAATCAGTTCTTCCGATAGCGAAGAAGGTGCATCGAGCATGTAGTTGAGTTCTTATTCCTGCATTAGCCATTAGCTATTACCCCACTACCTTGTTTGGGCGCATTAGCCATTTCCATGTTTCTGCATTAGTTATTTCCATGATTGTGTATTCGCAACAGACGCTCGGACTCTCATGAGTCAGGCGCTATCCCAGTTCAAATGCGTTGTAGATCCTGTCTGTACAGTTACGCCAATGGACGAACCCCTCAACTTGGTTCCTAGACCAACGGCACGCTGGTGGCCAGAGATCAACGAAATCGCCCTCACCTACAACGGCTACATCCGAAACGGTGACTTTGATGTCGTGTCAGTTATCGATGAGCGGGTTCGCTCGGCGTAAAAGCGCGACGCTGCTTCGTGCCGTCCGCCTGGCTCCGTTCTGGAGCATCGGGACTCTCAGTCGCACTAGATCATCTCAGAGGGGACTGGCCGACCCCGCAAGCCCTCCAAGATTGTCGTTATTACGCGAAAGTTCGCTCACCAGACCAGCGGATTGATGGAATGGATCGAACCAACGTTGCTGGCGAGGCACTGGCGCGTGGGTATTGCATCACTCAACTTTCCGGGTGATGACGTGTGACACGTAACTGGCGCAGTCCTTTCGCCATCTCATCGTCACCCGCCAGAAGGACGAACCACACGAAGTAATCGTTTACGATTTGTGAGTCACTGATGACCATGAAACTAACCGCGACGAGTGATTGATTTGGTCTCATGTGCCTCGGCGCGATCCCCTGACCCAGACGCGTCATCAGCGAGGCCGCTTCACAAACCTTTCACGACCGTCTAACTCATGGTTTCTTCGTCTCGGCACCTGGGTCGTCAACCGAGTCGCGAAATGATGCCTGTCTGATGCCCAATGTCCCATAACCTTCAAGGTGGACCGCTTAAACATCTCGTTGATCAGGTACTACGACGTGCGATCCTAGGTGGGTGCGCCTGCTTCCCAAGCTGAGAACGCGAGTTCGATTCTCGTCGCCCGCTCCATTGTTATACCTGATAAAAGGTATGATCTACTGATGGCGACTTCGGTCGAACCGCAAATTTCGGTGCGACGTGACCAGGTACTTCAGTATCGATAGCGCCCACGAGATGCCCAACGGCGATCACGCACTGACGAATTCTTCCCATGCACAAAGTATCCGTCGTGGAAACACCGAGTTCTTGCCCAACTGCGATACCGTTTACTCCATTTTCATCAGTCACTGATATCAGCTTCCACGGCTTATATCGGTGGTCGATGCGGAAGGCGTCGGCGCCCGACTCGATTCATTGATCGAGGATGACCACGGCCCCGAGCTACGTGTGTCAAATCTCCGTGATGTCGACGCATGGGCAGTGGGATTCCCCGATGCCAATTAGCGAGTTGATTTCCGCGCTGGAGAGGGGTCATGCACTTGATCTCTGCACGACTGACGACACGATGAACTCTGGAGAGAATTGCGGAGGAATGCACATGGAAATCCGTGTAGTCGAATGTTCCGTTTTATACGGAATCAAGGTACTTCCGGAAATTAGTTGAATCCGCTAGACGCGGAATACTATGATTTCTGGAACTACCTCGTCGAGTCAGGAGGAAAACGATGGAACCCGAGCCGTCTGCGCTGGTGAGCGGGGAGCAGATCCTGCTCGCCGCGGTGGCGCGACTGACGAGCCGCCTCCCCCTGGACTGGAAGGTCGAGGCGCGGTACGAAGGTGCCCGTGGGCGGTTACGAGCGGACGCCGTCATCACGCTCACTACGCCTGAAGGGCAGACAGCCACCCTCTACGCCGAAGTAAAGCGGAACCTCGTCACCAGGGACCTCAACTCGATCATTGAGCAATTAGAGCGCATCACCGACGCCGCGCAAGAGGAGAAACCGACTGACGTGATCGCCCCGTTAATCGTCGCTCGCTACCTCGCGGCACCGCTGCAAGCATGGCTCGCCGAGCGCGAGGTCGCGTACGCCGACGCGACCGGGAATATGAGAATCATACTGAGGAGACCCGCCCTCTTCGTGCGCGACGTCGGGGCGTTGAAGGACCCTTGGAGAGGACCGGGCCGCCCAAAAGGGAATCTCACCGGCCGGTCAGCGGCACGCGTCGTGCGCGCACTCGTGGACGTTCGCCCTCCATACTCCGTGCCAGCAGTGATGAAGCTCGCCAACACCCCGAGCGGAAACACCTATCGGGCCATTGCCTTCATCGAGGAGCAAGATCTATTAACCCGTGGAGACGACGGCACGATCACCGACGTTCGCTGGCGCTCACTGTTGGAGCGGTGGTCGAAGGACTACGGCTTCACCAAATTGCCCGGCGTGACGGCGTACCTCGCACCGCGCGGCCTCGCCGACCTCATGGAGCGATTGGCCGACCTGCCAGAAGACGGTCCCGCTGGGCGATATGCGGTCACTGGCTCCCTGGCGGCACTGAAGTGGGAGCCATACGCGCCGGCAAGGACCGCGATGATCTACGCCGATAGACCGGACCAACTCGCGGCGTACGGCGACCTACGACGTGTCGACGCCGGTGTCAACGTCATCATCGCATCGGCAACGGATACCGCCGCCTTTGACCGTACGCAACTGCTGCAGGGGAACGTGATCGTGTCGCCGAGCCAGGCGGCGGTCGATCTGCTGACGTCGCCGGGTCGTGGGCCCGAAGAAGGCCGCGCCCTGCTTGACTGGATGGAGAGAAATGAATCTGACTGGCGGCAGTGACGAGATCATGGTGCTGGCGCGATCGGCATTGCTGGACGCTCTGAACGCGATCGAGGCGCACCGCGATTCGGTCATCGTCATCGGAGCGCAGGCCATCTACCTGCACACTGGAAGCGCGCCCGTGGCCGTCGCGGAGTCCACTAAGGACAGCGACCTCGGTATTGACGTGCGGACGCTCGGCGATGAACCACTCATCGAGGAATCAATGCGCCGCGCGGGATTTCACAATGACGCGTTAGCCGGCCAGCCCGGGTCATGGCTCAGTGCGAGTGGCATTCCGGTGGACCTCATGGTGCCCGAAGCAATTGCCGGACGGGGACGTCGGAGTGTGGAGGCGCCACCTCACGACAGCCGAGCCCTACGTCGGGCGGTCGGGCTCGAGGCTGCCATTGTCGACAACGTAGTGATGACCATCCGAGCACTTGCGCAGGACGACAACCGTGCGGTGAACTCACGAGTCGCTGGACCGGCAGCGTTGCTGGTCGCGAAATTGCACAAGTTGGGCGAGAGGCAGGCGAAGGCGCCCACCCGTCTCGTCGATAAGGACGCGTACGACGTGTATCGACTGCTCGTTACCGTACCCACCTCGGTTCTGGCTACGACACTCGAACGCCTGCGTAGAGACGACCTCGCCGGTGGCGTCACCGTCCTAGCCCTTGACTACCTGGACCAACTGTTCGGAGCGGCCGAACGTGTCGGGGCGTTCATGGCGGGTCGCGCGGAAGAGTTCGTTGGTGACCCCGCCGTAGTTTCTGCTTCCTGTGCCGCTCTTGCGGGAGATCTCCTCGAATTGATTGGCCGCCAGTAGGTTGGCCCGAACGCAGGATAGGTACACGAGTGCAGAACCTCGGCGGCGAGTTCCGCAACTCTTCGGAGCGGACCAGTTACTGGAAGTACACAAGCGGCGGCGCCAATCGAAGTATGGGCTCACACAAATGGAATAACGATTCTTCAACGCAAGGTGAGAGACCATCCGTAGTCTCGATGGCTCGTCTTTTACTTCTTCCAGACAGGGCCAGTTCCAGCGGTCGGTGCACGGTTCCGGTCATGATGACCGGTGTAGATAACCCCACCGACCGCTGGAGAACACAGAATGGCACACTCAGATCGG
>JAJZSX010000319.1 GCA_021849435.1 Actinomycetes bacterium
CATTGCCTCAGTGTAGGGCAGTAAAACGCTGTAATGCTCCCGTAGCTCAGGGGATAGAGCATCGGTTTCCTAAACCGTGTGCGCAGGTTCGAATCCTGCCGGGGGCACCAAGGTCATGAGGACGTCCGAGACTTGTTCGAAAGGGATCCTGGCCGCTGCGTCACTGGGGATTCATCACGAACACGCTTGCTCGCGTGCACTGGGACAGAGACCATCGGCTCGCCGCGGTGGTTCACCAGTACAGTAAGCAGCGTCAAGCGATGGCGTGCTAGTTGCTCGGTGTCTGTAGAGACGAAGGGTCCAACGTGAGTGAAGCCGAAATTGACCGATATTTGAAGAAGCTTCCACCTGGCCATCGGTCAGTCCTCGAACGACTCCGTGTGACGATACTGCGGCTCGTGCCAGAAGCCGAGCAGTGCATCTCGTATCGCGTCCCGGCGTTTCGTGTCACCGGCGGCATCGTCGGGGGATTCGCCTCGTTCAAGAACCACATGAGTTACCTGCCTTTCAGCGGATCGGTTCTCGACCAACTCGCCGATGAGCTCGACGGCTACTCACACTCCAAGAGCGCTCTGAGGTTCACGGCGCAGGACCCCCTCGCCGCTGAACTGGTCGAGCGTCTCATCAACGTTCGCCTCGCCGAGATCGTCGCGAAAAGACGGTAGCGAGGACCGTCGGCGACGAACGGCGTCGTACGGGGGAGATGAAACGCCGGGGGTGGCGATGACCGGCGAGCGCGGAGGTGTCCACACGATGCGAAAGCCATCGCGTCGTGGCCCGTTAGAGTCTCGGCTCATAGATCGTGGACGGGCGTCGCACAACGTCGACGTCGTTGATGAGGAGTGAGATGAGCGAAGCGTTACTGGTGATGGATATGCAGGTCGGCATAGTCGAGCGGCTGGGGGACAGGGGCGCAGAACTCTTGGAGACCGTTGGGGCGGCGCTCACGGCCGCCCGAGACCACGGCTTAGCGGTGCTCTTCGTTCGGGTCGCGTTTCGTGATGGAACCCCCGAGATCAGTTCGAACAACAAGTCGTTCTCCGCGGCCGCGTTGGCGCAGTCGCTTGGCGAGACGAACCCGTCGACGCAGATCCACCCGGCTCTCGATGTACGAGAAGGCGACGTGGTCATCACGAAACGGCGCGTCAGCGCCTTCGCCGGGAGCGACCTCGACGTGGTGCTTCGTTCGCTTTCGGTGGACTCCTTGGTCCTCACCGGGATCGCCACGAGTGGGGTCGTGTTGTCGACGACGCGACAAGCCGCGGATCTTGACTTTCGACTCACTATCCTGCACGACGCCTGCGCTGACGCCGACGACGAGGTCCATCGTGTCTTGACCGAAAAGGTCTTCCCTCGCCAGGCGTCAGTCGTGACGACCGCGCAGTGGGCCGCACAGTTGGGCGCCTGACCAACACGGTTCCGTCGATTGGTACGCGGCCACTGTGGTCGGTCGCCCTGCGAATCGACGCCGATCACGGCGTCGTTTGAGATGGTCAACTCGTTTACCGGTCAAAAGATGGATTGGTCGCGCGCGTACGCGAGACCGGGCCAGTACGCAACGTCAGGCGAGCGGCGGGTCCGAGAATCGAGTGCTACTCGAGGTTTGCGGCGTCGAACAGCACCTCGGCGTCGTCGAGGGTGACCACCATGGTCGGGTGCTGGAGTCGATGGGTCCCGTCCGCCAGTCGTACGACGGTGCCCCAGGCGGCGAAGCCGACGGCGTGTGACGCGAAGGCCATCGGACCCTCGACGATCTTGACCTCGACGACACCGGTGCCGTGCAGATTGATCGCGGAACGCTGCATCCGGTCCATCGCCAATTCGCGCGCCGAGTAGATCGCTTCGGTGTAGTTGGTGAGTTCGACGTTCTGGGTCTGTTGCTGGAACACGGCGCCCATTGATCGTCGCGGTGCGTAGACGAAGCTCGCGCCGACGGCGAGGCCCAGGGGCTCCCAGCCCGCGATGATGAGTCGAGAGAAATCGCGCGCGGACAGATCCGAAGCGAAGACTCGAGCTGGTTCGACTCGCCTGGCGCCAATGGGACGGACTGCGGTGCCGATCATCGATACCTCGGTGTGGGTGGAGTAGATCGACCGTTCGATATGAACGCCGACGACGCCGTGCGCTCCTGCGGCGCTCGCTTCGTTACAGAGGCGACTCGCGGCGTTTCGAAAGGCGCTCGCGTGCGCCTCGCCGGCCGCGACGATCTCTCCTTGCCCCCAGCTCCACAGACCGAGCGGGGTGGAGAAGACCGAGTAGCCGCTCACGAGTTCGACCGGCTCCCAACCGATTGCGTGGAGGTTCAACTCCTCATCGATCGAGAGATCAGAGGTCGTCGAGGCTGACGTGGCGTTTGCGGCGTGAGCGGACAACGCCTCGCGCACGAGGGCGGCCACGTCGATGTTCGTCGATTCGTTCGGGCCGGTCACGACAGTCGCACCGTTGGTTGTGGGGTTGGTAGCGATTCGTAGTCTCGGAAGCGTCGTACCCGATTCCCGCGGAGCATGGCCTGGACTTCTAAGTCACCGCGTTCGTACTCGTGCTGGGCCACCGTCAACTGGACGCCCTGGAGCCTGTCGCCGTGCAGTTGGGATTGCGCCGTGGCGCGAACGATGGCTCGTGATTGGGTGTGGGCGCGCACGATCTGGTCGATCTCCATGGAGGACGGGCTGGACGACCACGCGCTGACGCCGCTGCCGCCCATCAGATACTCGGTGATGCAGTAGGCCCACACGCGGACCGAGGCCACGGAGGCCACGACCGACACCGGCGCGAATCCGGCTTCAAAGACTTTGACCAGACGTTGCCCAGCCAGGTAGGTCGTCCACGGGGTCGTCGTCGTGGCGCTCGAGCGCGCGAGGCGAACCGCCGTTCCGCGAAGGTGGAACTCGATCACGCCTGCGCCGACGAGCGTGCTCTGGGTGTCGACGACGCCGACGACGCCGATCGCCCCGAGTTGGGTTGCCTCTTCGAGCATGCGGCCGTAGGCCGCCGCGAACCCTTGACTCCACGTCTGCTCGATCCACGACTGCTCATAGTTCTGGCCCCACATTCGGTGCTCGCCGGCGACCATCCCGTGGGGGCACTGGTAGTTCTCGACATAACCGGACTGCCCTTGGTAGGGCGAGAGACCCCGCTGCATGGCGCCGACCGCGTAGTTACTCGACTGCATGGCACAAAACCCCTGAACGAGGCCCACCGGCTCGAGGCCCATTTGGAGGCACGCGGCGAAGTCCGCGACGCTGAGACCGGACGTGAACGAACTCGGCGTGACGTCGGCGGACTCGGGGAGAGCGGTCATCAGTTGTCGAGGGAGATGATGGTCATCGGTTTGGCGAGTGTGATGGTCTCAGCGGTCTTCGTGACCGCCGTGCCCAAGGCTAGGAATTCAATGGTGTGTGAGCCCCACTGGTGCGACTTCTCCTCGAGTCGCACCCCGACCACGCCTGATGCGCCGAGCCTCGTCGACTCGTCTTGCATGCGGGTCATTGCCAGCTCGCGGGCTTCGTACAGGGCCTGGGTGAAGTTGGGAAGTTCGACGTTCTGTCCCGTCGAACTCAGCGTTTGGCCAAGGCCGCGGTGGGCGATGTGGTACACGCAGGTACCCATGACGAGTCCCTGGGGCGCGTAGCCCGTCTGCGAGAGCGTCCAGAAGTCCTGGCCCGAGAGGTCTGACGTGAAGGGTTTGCCGAGTTTGTTGCGGCGAGAGACGCCGTCCTCAGCTTTGACCGCGGTACCGACCGCGATGAACTCGGCCGCGTCCTTGCCCCACTCGTAGTAGTTCACGTCGAGACGAACCCCGACCACGCCGTCGGCGCCCAGCTCGGCGGCTTCCTCCTCCATGCGAGTCATCGAGATCGG
>JAJZSX010000320.1 GCA_021849435.1 Actinomycetes bacterium
GGAACGCGAGATGGGCATCGTCGACGATCTCACGGCGTCACTGCGCTCACCGGTGTCGGGACTGTCCCTTGACGAGGTCCAAGCGGTGACCGCCGAGGTGGCCGGAGAAGTCGCCGTGCTGCGCAGCGTGCTCCACGAGCGCGCCGTGCGGGCGATCTTTGACTAGGCGCTGGGCGATTCGCGCGATCCGAGGTCTAGGCTGAGAACGTGATTGAGGTCGTCCTCCGGGCTGTTCGAGTGGACGTTGGGTCGTCCACGCCGCTCCTCCTGCTCGAGGAGCTCGCCGGCGAGAGGGTGCTGCCGATCTTTATCGGGGCGCCCGAGGCGACGGCTATCGCTTACGCACTCCAGCACCTCGAAACGCCCCGCCCGATGTCCCATGATCTCATGTCGACCATCATCACGTCGCTCGGTGGACGGCTGTTCACTGTGGAGATCACCGAGCTGATCGACAACACTTTTTACGCGAACCTGCGCATCTTGCGAGATGCTTCTGAGATCGTCGTTAGCGCTCGACCTAGCGACGCGGTTGCACTGGCGCTGCGCGCGGGCGCACCGATTTTGGTTAGTGACTCTCTGATGGACGAGCAGGGTCGCATCATGCAGCTTGAGGACGACGACGAGTTCGATGACATGACCGACGAGGCGCCGGGAGAGTCCAACGAGGCTGAGCTGGTGGCCGAGCTGCGCGAGTTCCTCGACACCATCCGCCCCGAGGACTTCAATCAGTGAGCAGGGCTCTCAAGTCGCTTGGACTCTTTTTCGCTTTCGTCGTGATCTACACACTGAGCCGTCACGCCATTAACACGACGACTACGACGACGACTACGCCGTCAACTACCGCGCCGATCACTTCGACGACGACCAGCCTGGCCTCGGGGACCCAGATCTGTTCGGCCCGTGACTTTCGCGGCGTCTTCAACCCTGCGCAGGGGGCCATGGGGACGATCTATGCGAGTGTGACCCTGACCAAGGATGCGGGCCCCACGTGCGTCCTCAAGGGGTGGCCGCTTCTCACCCTGCAGGATCGCTCGGGGGCAATACTGCCTTCGACGACGAACGACTTGCCAACGACGAACTCGCCGATCACGTTCCCCGACTCGGCCGCAAACCGTGCGCCCACGTCGTTGATTCTCGCCAACGGCGCGACCGTTAATTTCGACCTGGCTTATTCAGACGTACCCAACGGAGCCGAGTCGTGCCCCTCGGTGGTGACGCTCAGTGTCCAACTTGTCAAGGACGGGTCGGTGATCGTGATCACGCCCAGCTACCCACCTCAGCCCTGCAACCAGGGGACTATCTGGGTGAGCCCGTTCTTCTAATCCGTCCTCGGGACGAAAGTCAGTTTTATCAACCACGTATTGGTTGAGTGAATCTACTACCTTCCTTAGTGACATTCAGTTGTCGCGTCGCGGCGGAGTGCCGCACGCAAAGGGAGGACTTACATGAGTGAAGGATTCACGCCGGAATCGCTCGGCGCCAAGACGCCGAAGGTTCACGGTGAACACGATCGCCTGCATCAGGGCGTACTCGGATTGATCGACATCGCCGCGGCCACCATGGCCAACATCGGACCGGCGATGAGCTTCTACTTCGGGTTCGCGTTTCTCGCCATCACGACGGGTCTAGCGGCGCCGCTGGTCATCCTGGTGGCGGGCGTGGCGATTCTCCTGTTGGGCAATACGCTGTCGGAGTTCACGAAAGTCAGCCCTTCTACTGGAGGATTCATCACGTTTGTGGGCAAGACGTTTGGTGCGCGTACCGGGGTGACGACCGCAATCTTGACCGGCACCGGCTACATCGCGGCAATGGCCTCGGTGATCGCGATCGTCGGCGGCTTCTTTCAAATGCTGCTGCAGTACTACAACGTGCCCGGCCTTGAAAGCGTGCCGTGGATAATCTGGACGTTGCTGTTCCTCGCCTTCGCGGCCACGATGATGGTGCGCGGCATCGCGATCTCAACCAAGATCGCGGGCGTCTTCTTCGCTTTTGAAATGGCGATTCTGGTCATCGTGAGCGTCGTGGCCCTCTTCAAGTATCACCAGAACATCTCGTTCAGCCCCTTCGAGCCTAAGAACATCTCGGGCGGCTTGAAGGGACTTGCGGTGGCCTTCCCGCTCGCCGTCTACCTCTTCATCGGATGGGAGAACTCCGCGGCGTTGGCAGAAGAGACCGACAACCCGCGTAAGAACGTACCCAAGGCCGTCTTCACGTCGGCAATCATCATGACCCTGAGCTACGTTCTGTTCGCCTACGCTACCGTCGTCGGCTTCAAGAACGATATTGGCAAGATCGGTAGTGATTCGCTGCCGCCGTTCATCTCGGTATCGCTGGGTATCTTCGGAGGGTTCGCGTTTCTCGCGTTCCTCGCGGGTATGACCTCGACGCTCGGCGCGCTGATTGCAGGGACTAACTCTCAGGCACGATTGATTTTCAACGCCGGTCGTGAAGGACTGCTGCCCAAGTTCATCGGCAAGGTTCACTCGACACGTCGGACGCCGATGAACGCGCTGCTGGTGTTTCTCGGCATCTCGCTGGCGATCATCGCGGTCTGGGGGATCGGTCACGTCATCGGTGGCCACGCGACGTCGGGCGGCATGAGTGCCACGAACTTCTTCTTCGAGTCTTCGACGTTTGGCACGATCCTCGTGCTACTCGTCTATGCCTTGTCGAACCTGGCCCTGCCCTTCTACTTTCGGAAGAATCACCCGGAGCTCTTCAACTGGTTCCGCCACGCGGTGCTGCCAATCATCGGCTTCCTGGCGATTGGGATTCCGCTCTACTACCTGACCAAGCCCGGTCAGCCGAATCCCTATGACTGGTTCCCGTATGCCGCACTGGTCGTAGTGGTTCTCGCCGTCATCTACGCCGTGTTCCTGGTCTCACGCGATCCGGGCATCGGGGATCGCGTCGGATCGATCGTCGCCGACGAATAGCTCGTCAGCCACCCGGGGTCGGACGCACCAGTATCCGGCCCCGGGTGGCGCCGCGACGTATCACCTCGAGCGCCTCTGCGACGCCCTCTAAGGGAACCACGCGGTCGACGAGCGAGTCGAAGTCGACTCGGCCGGCGAGGTCGGCCACCGCCTGCCAGGTGCGTGCGCGCGTTGTGGCATCCATCTCGACGACGTCCACTCCCAAGAGGGCGACCGCGCGGGTGATGAAGGGATACACCGTAGTGACCAGATCCGCCCCGGCGACCAGCCCGCTCGCTGCAACCGCCGCGCCGTAGCGCAGCGAGCGCAAGATCTGCGCGAGGGTGTCGCCGCCGACACAGTCCACCGCGCCGGCCCAGCGCTCACTGGCGAGGACTCGATCGGGCTTGTCAGCGATCTCCTCGCGTCCGATGACGCGGCTCGCCCCAAGACTCTCGAGCCAGAAAATCGCCTCCGACGAGCCGGTCGAGGCTACGACGCGATAGCCGCGCGCTGCGAGCAGAGCCACCGCCATGGAACCGACGCCACCGGTCGCGCCGGTGACAAGAACCTCGCCGTCGCTAAGACCATGGTCCTCGAGGGCGAGCACGCTTCGCATGGCTGATAGACCGGCGGTTCCTACAATCATCGCGGCGCGTGTCGAGAGAGCCTCCGGCAGGCGGCTGACGTAGCGTGAGGGCGCATAGACGTACTCGGCGAAGCCGCCGTCGCGGGCGACGCCCAGATCGCCACCGTGCACGGCGACTTGGGCGCCGACCGGTAGCGCCGGATCAGAGGACTCGACGATCTCGCCGGCGGCGTCGACACCGCCGACGAGCTGAGGAGAGCGACGCACTCGCAGGTGCGGATCGACCACCATCGCGTCCTTGTAGTTCACACCACTGAACTCCACGCGAACCAGAACATCGCTCTGATCTT
>JAJZSX010000321.1 GCA_021849435.1 Actinomycetes bacterium
GATCTTCCCAATCCTCCTGCTCGACGGGCGACGTCGTGATGTCATCGAGGACGCGCCCAAACACCACCGCCTGGATCAGCACGGCGAGGGACCACGCCGATACATCCTTGCGAACGAATCCGCGGTCTTGTCCCATCGACATCACGTCACACAACTCAGTGGTGAGCCGTGACTCGGTGGCCCCGATCAACGCGGCGAGCTCCGGCCTCGTGAGCGCCGCCGCTACGATGCGCGCCCGCATTGCTCGGCTCCGCCGACGGTCCTCGCCGGCCGACAACAGCCCGATCAATGGCTGGATGCGGATCAGGAACTCGTCAATGTCCGCCGACTGCCGACTCACGTTCGACAATTCATCGATGTCGCGCTGCACCAAATCCCTGAACAACTGGTTATACGCCGCATCAATCACGCCTTCGCGAGATCCAAAGTGGTGATACACAGAGCCGTAATTCACACCAGTCGCGTCGCAGATTTCCGGTATCCGTATCAGTGACTCGTCTCCATTCCATAGACGAGAAACGACTTCGTCGATCACCGCCTTCATGACGGGAATCGACCGACTTTGTTTTGCCACATATGAATCCTATCGCCCCACACCGCTCACTGACCTTGACAATTTCACGTCGCACCAGTGTTCATGATCCGGTCGGGTTCATCGGTCACGCCGGGTGGTGTTCCCGTGAAAACATTGGTCCCCGAGAAGGTGGAGTGGTGTCGGAACCGGCACGCCTGGAACCCGAAATCCTTCAGGTGGGCGTGGCGATCGTCCTCGGCGTAATCATGTCGATCCTCGACACCACCACCATCGTCGCCGTGGCGCTGCGCACGCTCAGCCACGATTTCCGGGTGTGCGTCTCGACGATCCAGTGGGTTACGACCGGCTATCTGCTCGCCCTCGCCGTCGTGATCCCGGTCTCGGGCTGGGCCATCCACCGCATCGGTGCCAAGACTGTGTACATGATCTCGTTCGGCTTCTCCATAACCGGATCCGCGATGAGCGGCCTCGCATGGTCGGCGACCAGCTTGATCCTCTTCCGTGTCCTGCAGCGACTCGGTGCGGGATGATCCTGCCCGTCGGCCAAACGATCATGGCGCGTACCGCGAGACCCCAACGTATGGGTCAGGTGATGGGGATGATCGGTGTCCCCCAGTTGCTCGGGCCGGTCCTCGGACCCGTGATCGGTGGTGTCATCATCTCGAACACTTCGTGGCGCTGGATCTTCTTCGTCAACGTGCCGATCGGTCTCGTCGCACTCGTGCTCGCTCGACGATTCCTGCCGTCTCGTCGGGTGATCGGGGACACCGATTCGACCTGCTCGGCTTCATGCTCTTGTCTCTGGGTCTCGCGTTCATCGTCTACGGCCTCGCCGAGGTCGGCAGTCGCGGCGGCTTCCACGGCGCCGCGGTGTACGACAGCCTCGCCATAGGTCTCGTCTTGAGCGCGCTCTTCGTCGTACACTCCCTTCGAGCGCACGAACCCCTCATCGATATGAGGCTCTTTCGCAATCGGACATTCTCGCTCGCGTCTACGGGGATCTTCCTGGTCGGCGCAACGTTATATGGGACGATGTTCCCGCTCTCGCTCTATTACCAGATCGTGCGCGGTGACTCGGCCTGGCTCGCGGGACTCATGATGGCTCCCCAGGGCCTGGGCGCGGCGATGTCCATGCGCGCCGGTGGGCTCATGGCCGACCGCCACGGGCCGCGATCGGTGGTGCCCTACGGGGTCGTCGTCCTCGCCCTTGGCACGATTCTCTACGCCCAAGTCACCGCGACCTCAACCTACTGGCTGCTCGGCATCGCGTTGTTCATCCGAGACCTCGGCATGGGCGCGACGATGATGCCCACATTCGCGGCCTCGTACTACAACCTCACCCATGACGACGTGCCCAAGGCGACGTCGGCGACGAACATACTGCGCCAGTTCGGCGGCTCACTCGGTGTGGCCGTTTTCGCCGTCGTGCTCCAGACCCAGATCACCCAACGACTCCCAGCGGTTGGTCTGGCGCTGCACGCCGGTAAGATTCATGCGAACATCAGCCAGCTCCAAGCGGTGGCGGTGGCGTTCGCCCATTCGTTCTGGTGGTCATTCGCCATCTCGCTGTTGGCGTTCATCCCGGCAGTGTTTTTGCCGAATCGTGGTCTCGCGGCCCAACGATCGGCAGTGCCAACATTGGACTCACAACCAGAAAGTTCGTCTCGATATGACTAGGCCAGTTCTCGAAGTGATCATCGGGTCAACTCGACCGGGGAGAGCTGGTGCGCCAATCGCCACGTGGTTCTACAACCTCGCCGTCGCCGATGGCCGATTCGACGTGGAACTCGTCGATCTCGCCGAGGTGAACCTGCCGATCTTCAATGAACCGAATCACCCGAACCAGGGCAACTACGAGTTCGAACACACCAAACGATGGTCGGCCATCGTGTCGCGGGGCGACGCTTACGTCTTCGTCGTGCCCGAGTACAACCACAGCTTCAACGCCGCGACGAAGAACGCGATCGACTACCTACACAACGAGTGGCGCTACAAGCCCGCTGGCATCGTCAGCTATGGCGGCGCAGTCATGGGAACTCGATCGGCACAGCACCTCAAGCCAGTCTTCAGCGCCCTCAAATTGGTTCACGCGGGTGATGTCTCCATTCCACTGGTCACCACGCCCGTGGTCGACGGCGTCTTCGCCGGAAACGAAATCTTGATCAACGCGGCGAAGAGTCTCTTGAACGAGCTCGACTTCGTGACGCCGGGGCTGATGCAACTGCGCGTCGGTCGGTAGCCACAACTCCTTGAGCGCTCGATCGCTCAGACGTCGCGCAACGCCGTCTTACGCGACGGGCTCTTTTTCGTCTCTTCGCATCCAGTAACTATCGTGACCGACGCTGTCTTACCCGTCTCGCAAACGGGCGAATAGCGTCGGCCCCGCGTGAATCCAGATGCCGAATCGACTCATTGGCTGTTCGATCGGCGCTGCTCTCGGTTCGGCCTCAAGGAA
The DNA here is from genome assembly GCA_021849435.1 of Actinomycetes bacterium. The sequence goes on from JAJZSX010000321.1 coordinate 2,991, forward strand.
AGCCAGGTTGGCTCAGTGTCATTTCGTGTTGTCTGCTGTCGGTTTCGTCGTGTGGGGTGATCTGGTACGTGGGATTTCTGAACACGTCAGCGGCAACTGCGGCTATTCGATGTGGTACGATAACTGGTACAAGTAGTGGAGAGGAGGTCGACGTTATGTCCATCACAGCAAGTGAAGCTCGAAAGAACCTTTTCCCCCTCATCGAGCGAGTTAACGAAGATCGAGAGCCGATTGAGATCACCTCCAAGCGAGGGGATGCCGTACTCATGTCTCGCGCCGACTTTGATGCGCTCAACGAGACCGCATTGCTTTTGCGCTCACCTGCCAATGCTCGTCGACTCCTAAAGAGTCTGGCTCAAGCAAACGCCGGCGAGCGCAGTGCCCAAGAACTCTCGTAGTGCGGCTGGTCTTCACTCCCATTGGATGGGAGGACTACCTCTTCTGGCAAGCCAACGACAAAGCAATGATCAAACGCATCAATCGTCTGCTCGAGGAGTCAGTGCGAAGTCCATTTGAAGGAATCGGCAAACCTGAACCACTCCGACACGTTTTAGCCGGTTGTTGGTCTCGTCGGATTGACGAAGAGCATCGACTCGTGTACCTCGTCGACGGTGTTGACATTGTGGTGCTTCAAGCTCGCTACCACTACGGAAAGTGACTTTTGAGAAGTCTGTTGTTGAACTGAATGAGGCTGAGTAGGGCCGGTGGGGATCGAACCCACGACCGTGGGATTATGAGGTGGATGCAATCGGTCGGATCTGTCCGGTGACGTCGGATCTGTCCGGATTTCAACGAAAATTCGTCCGGTGGTGTCGGATCTGTCCGGTGGTGTCGGATTGGTATGTGGGATTTTC
>JAJZSX010000322.1 GCA_021849435.1 Actinomycetes bacterium
CGAGGTGGTCGTCGGCGTGCGGCGAGGACCGGATCAGCTCGTCGAGCTTGAGCTGCAGAGCGATCTGGTGGCGGTACTGGGTGTGCTGGATGACGAACAGCATCACCAGGGTGATCGACTCCACCACGGTGGCGAACGCGGTCTGCCATCGGCCGGGGAATCCCGCCACGGAGATGACCAGGAGAAAGATCAGCGTGACGCCTACCACCAGCGCCGCCGCGCCCGAGCGTGATGTGACATCACCGACCCACTGGAGGATGCGGCTGATGCGCTGTTGCAGGGAGGAGCGTTCCACGGCGCTAGTTCCGTTGACGCCGCGCGCGTCGACGCGCGTCGCCTACGCGCCGAAGCGGTGCGCGCGGTCCCTGGACCGTGGGCGAACACGTCGGTGCCGCGGACCCTGCAGGAGGCCCCGTCAGTTCGACGTCGCCGACGCCCCGTGACCTATCGGCAAGGGCGGCGCTCGAGAACCACGGAGCGTCGGCGACGAAGTGACCGCAGCACGGCGGACGAGTTGAGAAGGGTACGCGTCGTTCATCGGACCACGACGGGGCGAGTGCGACGGCGTCGTTGCTCGCAGAGATAGGTGATGGGGTCATGAAACTCCTCGGACGGCCGGATGGCCGCAATTGATGCGGCCGGTCGTCTGGAGCTGCGAAGTCAGACTACACTATGAAATTAGTGACAAGAAATAAAGTTCAAATATCTGCGCCGCGGGCCACTCCCGAGTGGAGCCTGCTCACCAAGCACGGGCGGGTCCTTTTGAGCGTGGCGCGCGATCCTCAGATGCGACTGCGCGACATCGCCGTGGCCGTCGATCTGACTGAACGTCGGGTCCACACGATCCTGAGTGACCTCGTCGAGTCGGGTCACGTGATCAAGGCGAAGGACGGTCGGCGTAATCGCTACGAGGTCAACGGTCAGCAGCCCGTGCCGGACTTCGTCGCCCAGATCCACCCCATCAGCGAGTTCGTCCAGTTGCTCGCGCCCGAAACTCCGACGTGAATGCCGTTGGTGTCTCGTCACTACGTGGCGACGTGTGATGAGCGTTGGACTGTGTCGGCGAGCACCGTGACGTCTCGCCGGCTGTTGCACATTTTTGACCTCATGGCGCTGGGCGAGAGCGACGGGACACACGGGCTCTTGTGCTCGGTGGCCGCGGAGGTGACCGGGCTGAGCGGCGCGATGATCGTTCTCGCGTCGAGCTTTCCCGCGATGACGGGTTACTGCGCCAGTGGCAGTGCCGGTCCGGCGCTGATGGACCTCGAGATGACCATCGGCGAAGGACCCTGCGTTGAAGCGTATCGATCGGAGATCGCGGTCGAAGAGGGCGATCTACGCGCCTCACTCAACGTGAACTGGCAGTCCTATGCGGCCTCGGCGGTGGCCCTTGGCGCTCGAGCCGTGTTCGGATTCCCCGTGCGCATGGGCACGGTGCGCCTCGGCGCACTCGGCCTCTACCGCGATCGAACGGGACCTTTAAGCGAGGAACAGGTGACCGACGCCTTCTTGTTGGCGTCGGTGATTGGACGCGCGGTGCTGACACTGCAGGCAGGCGCCGCCCCTGGTTCGCTCTCCTCGGAGTTGCTCGATGAGGCGATGTTCGACTTCTCCCTTCATCAGGCGGCCGGAATGATCGCCGCTCAGGGCGAGATGTCGGTCAAGGACGCGATCGTGGCGCTGCGCATGCACGCTTTCGCCGAAAGCCAGAGCCTTTCGGACGTGACGGCGAGCGTGATCGCACGTCACTTGCACTACCAGCTCAAGGGGAGAATCTGGCTGAAGGACAGCCAATGAACGCCTTCGCAGCTTCGTATCCCTGGCGGACCGCCATGGCAAACTACAACTGGTGTCTGCACTGCAGCGCACCGAAGAGAGGCTGAATAATGGCCCGAGAATCTATCCTGGTCGCCACGCTCGTCGAGTTGGCCGACAACCTCGTCGACAACTATGACGTGATTGACATCTTGACCGTGATGAGCGATCGCTGCGTGGAGGCGATCGGCGTCGACGCCGCAGGGGTCATGCTCGCCCTGCCCGGTGGCGAGCTGCAGTTCGTGGCGTCATCGAGCGAGTCCATGCGCGTGCTCGAACTCTTCCAGATCCAGGCCAACGAGGGACCGTGCGTCGACTGCTACATCGGCGGCGTCGCGGTGGTCGACATCGCGCTCACCGAGCCGGACGAGCGCTGGCCGCACTTCACTCCTCGGGCTCTGGCCCAGGGATTCCACTCGGTGCACTGTCTGCCCATGCGTTTGCGGGGACGAACGATCGGCGCGCTCAATCTCTTTCGATCGAACGAGGGCGCCCTGGACGAGAGCGACATTGTCGTGGCCCAGGGACTCGCCGACGTCGCCACCATCGCAATCCTCCAGCACCAAACGTCGCTGAACTCGAGACTGCTCAATGACCAGTTGAGTAACGCTCTCAACAGTCGGATCATCATCGAACAGGCTAAGGGAATGATCAGTCAGGCCACCACGTGCGACATGGACCAGGCCTTCGCCGGACTGCGAGCGCACGCACGCAACCACAACGAGCGCCTCACCGACGTCGCGGCACGAATCGTCGCCGGAGCACTGATGATCGATGATCTCGCTCGACCTAAGCCCCCGCTCGCTACCTGATCACGCCGGGTGCGGCCCGCGAAGAGTTGTGATTGGTAATCGGAAGGTCACGGTAGGGTCACGTCAAGGACGTCAAGACCTCGCCTCCTTCACCCAACATTCGTTGGGAAATAGTGAAGAGAGCAAAATGGGACTTCCCGGAATGGTACTTAGTGCACTGGTGACCGGCATCGGCGCCATCATGTACTGGGCAATTACGTATCAGGGCCACGGTTTTCGCATGTCAACCGTTGGCGTGATCCTCATGGTGCTGGGTGTGTTCGGATTCGTCGCCTCGTCCATTGTCTTTGGCGTGTCGCGCGGTTCGGTCGGCTCCAGTCGACACTCGCTCGATCGCGTCGTCACCGACGGATCCGGCAATACGAGTTCGGTTCATGAACAGACCAAGTAGCCCACTGGTGCGCAGCGAGTCCGTGGCGGAGCGAATCCGCCGCGAGCTCCTGGCCGAAGTGGTGATGGCGAGTCGGGTCATCGATGATCGCACGACGTTCGCCCCGCACGGGACGTACTGATCGTGCGCATCAAGGCCGGGACCGTCATCATCGTCCTGCTCGTGGTCATCATCTACCTGATGGTGCGCTAGCGGGGCCAATTGGTTCAGCGACGTCGAGATCGCTGTTCACATCGATTCACCCGTGGTTGCAGTGGAAGTTGTGGTATCCCGCACTCGACAGCGGGACAAGAGCAGTACGAAGGGATTCACCATGAAAAAGACTTTTCTTCCCAAACACAGTCTCGCGAACGCCCGTCCGCCGAGGATTTTGTCCTCGATTGGGCGCTTGCGACGTCGCGGCAGTTCGCTCTTCGGCGTCGGGGCCGCGGGCCTCGTCGCGGCGATGCTTCTCGGCCTGAGTGCCGCCCCGGCGAATGCCGCGACGGTCACGGTCAACCTCGGTTCCGCGTCTACCTACGCCATTCTGGCGGGCTCGACCATCACGAACACCGGTTCTTCCGTCGTTTCGGGTGATATCGGGCTCGCTCCCGGCACTTCGATCACTGGCTTTCCCCCCGGCGTGCAGAGCACCGGCACGACGAACGTCAACAACGCACTGGCGCTCGCCGCTCAGGGCGCGCTGACCACCGCGTACCTCGACACGCAGAGCCGGACACCCGCGACCACGACCCTGAGTGACCTTGGTGGCTCCACGCTCGTTCCGGGCGTCTATCAGGCGCCCTCGAGCTTGGGAATCACGGGAACCCTGACCTTGAATGGCGGC
>JAJZSX010000323.1 GCA_021849435.1 Actinomycetes bacterium
ACGTCGCCCTTCAGACTGGTGATTTCGATCTCAATGCGACGAGACATAGGTTCCCAATCTAGTCGCTCCCCACGAGGCAAATATTTCATCTTCTTTTAGACCAATTTTAGGTCGCGGTGCATAACATGACACTTGTGAGTGACTTTCCGACGCCCCCCGCCGACGACTCGCCGCACGAACTCCACACGAGTTCCGCGCCCAACGCGGCGACTGACGTACCGGTTCCGACCACGCCCAACGCAACCTTCGACGCACCAGTGACCGCCGCGTCTTCGAGTGAGACGCCCCACGTCGCGGACGTTGCAAACGGCGTCGATGACAGTGCGCCCGAGGCGTCGTCGCCGGCAGGCGAGGGGAGTGGTGCAGCCCCGGCGTCGGAGACCGAACTTAACGCAATGGCGCTGGCGTCACAGGGACGGCCCATGCGCACCCCCTGGTCAACTCGCATTTCGCTACTCCTTGTCGCGGCGCTGGTCGGCGGTCTCGCGGGACACTTCGCGGCCCCATCGGCCAGCACCGGCGGCGTGACGATCAATTCGACCAACACCCCAGCGACTGGAGCGGTGCTGCCCAGCGGACTCACGATTCCTAATCTCGTCGACCGAGTACTGCCGTCGGTGGTCTCTATCGATGTCAAGGGCCAGGGCAGCGAGGACCAGGGGACGGGCATGATCGTCTCCTCCAACGGCCTCGTGGTGACCAACAACCACGTCATCGCCGCTGCCGTCAACGGCGGCACAATCACCGTCACTCGCTCCGGTTCGACAAAAAGCCTGCCGGCCACACTGGTGGGCACCAACCCCATGAATGACGTCGCGCTGATTCGTATCAACGGCGCATCCGGTCTACCCGCGGTGACCTTTGGCAATTCAAACTCGCTCGTCGTCGGTGACGCCGTTGTGGCGATTGGCAACGCCCTCGGACTGGCGGCGGGAACGCCCACCGTCACTCAGGGAATCGTCTCGGCACTGGGACGCACCGTCACGGCCGGCTCGGGCTCGTCCACCGAAACGCTGAGCAACATGATTCAGACCGATGCCGCGATCAACCCCGGCAACTCGGGAGGTCCGCTGCTCGACGCGCACGGTGACGTGATCGGGATGAACACCGCGGTCGCTGGCACGCTACCAGACGGCACGAGCGCCCAGAACATCGGATTCGCCATCCCGGTGGCGACGATCAAGTCACTGTTCAAGTCGCTGCTCGCCGGCGAGAGCGTCGTCAACCACGGCGCCTTCATTGGCGTGGAGATCATGTCGATGAACCCGACCCTCCAGCTCCAGTACGGCTTCACGGTCTCGAGCGGCGCGGTCGTGATGAGCGTGATCCCCAACACCGGCGCCGCTGCGGCGGGCATCAAGCAGGGCGACATCATTGTGGGCATCAACGGCACGACGATCAACAGCGCCCAAGACGTGACCAGCGTGCTCTCCTCCCTGCACCCCGGTGACCAGATCAAAGTCACGATCGTGCGCGGCACCAAGCACCTCACTTTGGACGTGACGCTCGGAACCCAGCCTCACTAGTGAGGCGTCAGGCGTTTTAACAGGTGTAGTCGCTGTCGAGTGAGTGGCTCGTCCACTGCGTGACCGTTACCGGTCCACCTGAAAACGGCGCGAGCGAGCAGTTCGAGATGGCCCCGGACTGCGTACGAGCTCCGGGGATCCAGTCGGGCAAGGCCAGTGAGAAGTAGTTCCCAGCGATCGACGACCACTGCGACGACGTCGAGTAGATCCCCACCTTGGTCGCAGACGATGCGCTGGTCAGTGCGTCGTACATCCCTTGCAGATCGGCCGCGTTCATTTCCTGCCCGCTGGAACCGCTCTGCCACGAATTGGCCGTCTCGACGTCCAACCACCAGCCGTATTGAGAGGGGGAGGATGAAATCGACAGCGTCGTCTCCTGTTTGTTGATCGCACCGGCGGCGTTGACAAGTCGCATCAAGTCCTGGCTCGCCATGTTGTAGCCGTACTGCCACGCGCATGCAGGCGAGTTCTCACCGACCGTCGCCGACGTGTTTGAGGACGTCAGAATGGTTGTGGTACGGCACGATCCCCAGGGATCCTTAGTCGGGTCCGACGACGTGGGCCAGTCGTTGATCGGGGTGCCGTTGTACTCGTTGCCCGGATCGGCGGTGTTGACGTAGAGCCCCACCTTGGGTTGCGTCGTAATCCCCGTGCCCGTCGCCGAAGTCGTTGCCCAGTAGAGCTCGCTCTGGGTATACGACGGGTAACTGGACGACGGACCAAAGCACGAATTGAGGTTGTTCGCGAGCCCGCCGTTCACCCCGACGATCGCGAAAGCCGGCGACGAGGGAAGGGTGCTGCCGCACTGGGGATAGGAGACGTCATTGCCCGACGGTCCATTCGACGAGCCGCCCCCTCCTCCTCCGCCCGGACGAGCCGCCCAGGCCGGCGAGACCACACCGGCTGCCAAAACGCTCGCGGACATGAGAGTCGTGATCGTTCGAAATCCGTTCACCCTCGTGCGAGACCAGTTGCGCATGCCCCCTCCAGATCCGTATCTCGCCAATCGTACGTCCATTGGTCGTGGAACGGCGACTGGCTTTTGTCGTTGGCTATCACCCGTCCAGTGCACCAACACAACGCAGGTACGCCGCACCATTTCGTGGAGACAATGTCCTACGCTGGCGAGACGGCGACGGCGCAGCATGCGAATGAGGAGGGTGACGGTGGACCTGTCGTTGCAGAGTTTCGTGAGCGCGGGCGCCCTGACCCATGCGGAAGGGAGTCGAGCCTTTTACGAAGCGAAACAAGCCGCCGGTGGACAGTTGGGTCCCACCAGCTACGACGAACTCCTCGCCGCGCGCGCGGCATTGCCGCCCGAGCCGACCGAGTCGCGCGCGATCGAGTACCTCGCCCACGCAGACACTGGAGAAGTCTCCGTACGAATTACGAGGCCGAGCTCGGGTAAATCACGTGCCGCTTACCTTGACATCCACGGTGGTGGGTTCTTCATGGACTCCGCGGCCCGCGGCGATGTTCGCAACGCCGGGGTCGCCGATGCCCTCAGCGTCACTGTCGTGAGCGTCGATTATCGATTGGCGCCTGAACACCCTTGGCCGGCCGCTCCAGATGACTGCGAGACCGCCGCCCTCTGGCTGGCGGGGGAGGGGAGGGAACTTTTCGACACGGATCGCTTCGTGATCAGGGGTGCGTCAGCCGGAGCGACGCTTGCAGCGACCACCTTGTTGAGGCTGCGCAATCGAGGCCCCGTCAATACGTGCGCCGGCGCGGTCCTCCTCTTCGGCGCCTACGACCTGAGCGGGCTCACACCGGGTGGTCGCCTCTACGGCGACGAGTGGTTCATTCAGTCCTACGCCGGTCACGTTGACGACCGAAGTGTGCCCGACGTCTCGCCACTCTTTGGCGATCTCCGCGGCCTTCCGCCGACCCTGCTGGTAGTTGGCGCGCGCGACGTCCTCTTGGAGGACAACCTGGCGATGGCGGCCCGCCTGTCGGCCGCCGGCGTTGGCGTCGACCTTCGCGTCTATCCCGAGGCGATGCACGGCTTCACCTCGCATCCGACTTCCATGGCCGCCGAGGCGCTCCGCCAGATCGAAGAGTGGCTCGCGCAGCGACTGGACTAAGCCAGCTATCGAAAACTGCACCAGGGCGTCCGCGAGCGCGAACCCACCTCACCGTAACCCTTCGTCTCGAGGGAGTTCGTATCAGGCCAAGGTCGCGATACCGCCGTCGACGGGCAAAATCGCTCCCGTGACGTAGCTCGCGCCCGGTGACGCGAGGAAGATCGCCGCGCCAGCCATGTCCGCGGGCCGCCCGATGCGCTTCATCGGCGCCGACGCCGCGATTTCATCG
>JAJZSX010000324.1 GCA_021849435.1 Actinomycetes bacterium
GTGCACGATCAGCCAACTCCCAACTCGCGCGCGGCCGAGCGAATCACGAGACTCAACTCAGACGGAAGGTGGATGCCGAGGAGTAGCAGGGCGGCGAGCCCAACAATCATCGACGCCACGATCCAGCCACTGATCTCACCGCTCCTCATTGTCGCGCTGACGTCCTCGCCGCTCACGGCGTTCGCACTCACCATGGTCTGAGTGGTGTACCACGACAGGCCGAAGAAGGCGACGGTAACCAGGACGACGAGCAACGATGCGGCCGTCGTACTCGCGTGCGCGAAGCCTCCGTACACGATCAAGAACTCACTGCGAAAGAGACCGAACGGTGGCATTGCGGACAGCGCCAGGACGGCTGCGACGAGCATCCACCCCGACCAGGGCAAAAACCCGATGGCGCCCTTGACCTTGGTCATGTCCTTAGTGGCGAACTTGCGCACGACCGACCCGACGCCAAAGAATGCCGTTCCCTTCGCGGCGGCGTGTGCCAGCACGTGAAGTAGGACGCCGAAGATCGCGAGGGGCGCGGCGAAACTCATCCCGATGCTCAGGATGCCCATGTGTTCCATGCTCGAGTACGCCAGGAGCCTCTTCAGGTCCCGTTGACGCAGGAGCGAGAGCGACGCCAGCAAGAGTGTCGCGACGCCGAACACGAGTAGGACCTCACGGGGGAATGTGGGGCCGAGACGAGCAACCGCGATCTGAAAGAATCGCAGAATGGCGTAGAAGCTCACCGCTAGCAGAGCGCCGGAGAGCAGTGCCGAGACCGGCGTGGGGGCCTCCGAGTGTGCGTCGGGGAGCCACGTGTGCACGGGGAACAGCCCCATCTTTGTGCCGTAGCCCAGTACCGCCAATCCGAACGAGAGGCGGACGACAGCGGCGGGAAACTCTGGCGCGCCGTGCAGCAGCGTCACGTACGAGAGGTCGTAGGCCGTTCCGAACACACTGGTGCCCGCGTAGTACATCAAGATCGTTGCCAGCAGGGCGATGCCCAGCCCGAGGGACGCCAGCAGCACGTACTTCCACGCGGCTTCCGACGAGCCATCGGTATCGTCGATGGCCACCAGAAGTGCCGAGACCACCGTCGTGATCTCGATTGCTACCCACAGTAACGCGAAGCCGTTGACGAGTGGCACGACGACCAGCGACCAGCAGAAGAGGTTCAACCCGGCGTAGAACCTATGCCCGTAACGGGTGCCACTGGCAGTGCGCGCCACGTCGACATACCCCACGCTGAACATCGTCGTCGTGGCGTACAGAAACGACACCGACAGAAGAAAGACGATAGAGAGCGGATCAGCACGTAGGACGCCTCCCGCGGTCACGTCAGCGTGAACGACGCGCGATGTCAGCACCACGCTCAGGACGAACGCGCCGCATCCCGTCGCCATCGTGGCGTACCTCGCGAACATCACGGGTGTGAACCACGCCACTACCGACATCACGAACGGCAGCACAACTATGGCGAGAAGAACCTGCGGCACCGTCAGCCCCGCAACCGATCGAGATCAGTGGTGGACAACGTGTCGTTGCGCAAGTGGTGAACACGCATGATCACCCCGAAGACGACCACCGCGACGAGGAGATCGAAGAGGAACGCCACCTCGACCACCAGCGGCAACCCGAATGCCACGACGAGGCTGGCGATAGAGACCCCGTTCTCGAGAGAGAAGAAGCCAATCGCCTGGGACACCACGTCGGTGCGCAGAACGATCAGAACGAAGGCCACGAGAATCACGGCAACCGCAACGCCCAGCGCTGAGGTCGGAAGGGCTCGCGACGAGATCTTGAGTGATCCGACGACGAAGAAGCCAAACGCCGCGACGACGACGGCGATGAGTATCGAACTCGCCACCCCCACCACCGAGCTTCCAGCCAGATTGGCGTTCGCGTCGCGAAGCAGCCGGCTGATCAACCACGGCACCAAAATCACTTTGAGCAGCAACGACAGCAGGGCGAGAACGTACAGCGCATCGATGTGCTTCACGGTGGCTACGTAGGCCGCCAGGACACTCACGAGCAACGATTCAAAGGCGTACAGTCGAACCTGCGATCGGAGTAACGGCGCTCGCAGCATCGCAAACTCGCAGAGCAACACGAGAACTACCAGCCCGTCGGTCACGTCCGCGTACGTCGAGAGAGCGGAGTAGGTCATCATCCTCCCCCGATGAAGAAGACGAGAACACCGAGAACCGCGAAGAGGAAGGCACTCGCGACGAACTCCGTGATCTTGAAGAGCCGAAGCTTGGAGAAGGTGTTGTCGACGATCGCGAAGACCAGACCGACCACCGTAGCCTTCAGGAGCAGCGCCGGAACGGCGAGTGCCACTGCAACTGCACTTCCGGTGGACGCCAGGCCCCAGGGTGCAACGAAGACATTGATCAAAATCGTGTACAGGATGAGCTGCTTCATCGTGGCTCCCCACGTCAGCAACGCCAGCAACGGACCGGAATGCTCTAGAGTCCGCGCCTCATCGATCATCCCAAACTCCAGTGTCCCCGAGTGGGTCTCTACTGGTATTCGACCCGTATCGACTAGCACGACCATGAAGAAGGCCACCGATGCGAGGAGGTGGCTAGGCCGTAAAAGCTGTGACGTCGATGAGCGAATCGTGGCCGAAAGGGCGTAGGGCAAGTCCGTGCGCGTGATGAGAGCCACCGCGAAAATCACGAACAGAATGGTGGGCTCGACGAGCGCCCCGAAGGTCATCGCCCGACTCGACCCGAGCTGCGCGTAGGGTGCTCCCGACTCCGCCCCCGCAAGGGCGATCGAAAATCCTGCCAGAGCGAGAATGAACCCGCCGCCCAGGATGTCGCCGCTGTAGCCAAGCGGCAGGGGGAAAGTGGTCAGGACCGGAATGAGCATCGGTACGACGAGATAGCACGCGAAGGCTACGATCGGTGCGGCCACAAAGACCCAACTCGACTCCTCCGTGACGACCGTCTCCTTGCGAAAGAACTTCGCAATGTCGAAGTACGGCTGCAGCACTCGAGGTCCGCGCCGTCCCTGCAGACGAGCCTCGGCCTTGGCGATCACGCCACTCACTAGCGGACCGCCCAGCAGTATCGTGACAACCTGCAGCGCTTGGATACCCGCAACGGGCACCACCGACGATTCCACGACTCGGTCCTCCACGTGATGCTGATCCCGTAGAAGCCATTAGCCGTGTGGCGATTCGGGAAATCCCGTCGGGGCCTCATCCGACCAACCCATGCTAGCCGACGTCGAGCTACTCGGCGAGGATGACGTGTCGATCACTCGTCACAGGGGTGTGGCCGACTATCCACGGTGACGGATCAGACCTTGATCGGCCCCTGGTCGGGCGCCGCCAGTCCGGTGAAGTCCGCCACGCCGCTGGACGCCCGGGGAACTAGGGAGGACGCGACGAGGCCCATGACCAAGACGATCACGGCGGCGTAGGGGGCGTAGACGGTGGGGGCCGTCACCTTGTAGACCGCGCCGTAGATGGCGGCCACGGTCACGGCGACGCCCACGGTAGCGGCCAGGTACAGCTGCCACGTCTTGCCCGCGCCACGCAGCCCGCGCAGCGCGCCCACCGAGATCAACAGGTAGATCACCGCGATGGCGAAGCCACCGTAGGTCGACAGGAAGCTGAACATCGACACGTACTCGGGCAGTCCGGGTATCGCCAGCGATGTCGTCGCCACCACCAGCACGATCACGACGGCGTAGACGCCCAGCACGAAGTTGCTCGCGCCCGTCGGCGTGCCGTGTCGCGAGATCCGGGTCATCACCGTCGGCATGCGCCGGTCGCGCGCCAGGGCGAACAGGCCTCGCGACGCCGACACCGCGCACCCCACCAGGACCGCGAGCATGTC
>JAJZSX010000325.1 GCA_021849435.1 Actinomycetes bacterium
GGTGATCTCGACGGCCGCGCTGCTTGGGAATAGGGTCGAGGATGAGGGGATCACCGCGACCCAGGCGACCGTCACCCGAGATCTGCAGGAGTTGGGCACCATCAAGGTGCGCGACGAGCACGGCTCGAGGCGCATCGTGGTGGCGAGCTCCCCCAAGATGAGCTCGCCACCTTTGGACCACCTACGTCGCATGATGGGCGAGTGGGTGGTGTCAGTTGACAGCTCGGCGAACTTGGTCGTGCTGCGTACGCCACCGGGCTGTGCGCACGTGGTCGCGTCCGCCCTCGACCGAAGCGCCCTCGAGGGCGTGCTCGGCAGCGTGGCGGGTGACGACACGCTGCTCGTTATCGCGAGCGACGAGCACGGTGGCGCAGCGATGGCGGCGAGCTTCCGCGAATTGGCCGGGTTGGAATGAACGACAGTTTTGAGAAAGGAACAGTGATGACGAAGCGAGTGGTGCTGGCCTATAGCGGAGGTCTGGACACCTCCGTGGCGATCCGCTGGATGATGGAGGAGTGGGACGCCGAGGTCGTCTGCGTCTTGGTCGACGTGGGTCAGGACCCAGAGAGTTCGGAGAGCTTCGAGGACATCAAGCATCGGGCGATCGCGGCTGGAGCGATCGACTGCGTCGTGGTGGACGCCCGCGACGAGATGGCCGAGGCGTTCTGTGCGCCGGCGATCATGGCCAACGCCCGCTATGAGGGGAAGTATCCACTGGTGTCGGCGCTCTCACGCCCGGTGATTGTTCGCCATTTGGTGGATCAGGCTCGCAAATTCAATGCAACGGCCGTGGCGCACGGATGCACCGGAAAGGGCAATGACCAGGTCCGCTTCGAAGTCGGGACGCACGCCCTCGCACCCGACCTCGAGGTCCTCGCACCAGCGCGTAACTGGGGAATGACCCGAGCCGATTCGGTGGACTACGCCGAGAAGTGGGAGATCCCGATTCGCGCCACCAAGGAGAAGATCTATTCGATCGACGAGAACCTCTGGGGCCGGGCCATCGAGTGTGGCGAGATGGAGGATCCGTGGGCGGAGCCGCCGAGCGAGCCTTACACGTTGACCCGAGTGACCAACCTCGAGCCGGTTGAACTCACAATCACCTTCCGTGAGGGCGTGCCGGTCGCGATCGACGGGATCATCATGTCCCTCGCCGATCTCATTAGGACCCTCAACCACCGGGCAGGTTCGACCGGGTTCGGTCGGTTGGACATGGTCGAGAATCGTCGAGTCGGTATCAAGAGTCGCGAGGTCTACGAGTGTCCGGCGGCGCTGGCCCTGATCGCTGCGCACGCGGACCTCGAGGACCTTAATCTGGAACGTGACGTCCATCACGAAAAGGCGCGGCTCGAGCCTCGCTGGGCCGAACTCGTCTATGACGGGATGTGGTTCTCGCCGTTGAAGGAGGCTATCGACGCCTTCGTGGCTGAGACCCAGCGCCACATCTCCGGGGACGTCCGCCTCCGTTTCGAGGCGCCCGGTGTCATGCGGATCACCGGAAGACGCAGCGACAAGGCGCTCTACGACTACGGGCTCGCCACATACGATGCGGCCGACACCTTCAAACACGCAGATTCCGAGGGTTACGTTCGCATCTATGGTTTAGGCGTGAAGACTTGGGCCGCCCGTCAGGGGGCGAAGAACACGGTGCCGCGCTCGAAATGACCCTGTGGCACGGTCGCTTCGAGTCGTCGATGGCGAACTCGCTGTGGGAGCTCTCGGAGAGTTACCCCTTCGACCACGTGCTCTATCACCACGACATCGTCGGATCGCGCGCCCACGTCGACGGCCTGCTGGCCGCTGGCTTGCTCACGTCCGACGAGGTTCGTGTGCTGCTCGGCGCCCTCGATGACGTGGAGAGCGAGTTCGATCGCGGCGTGTTCGTACGGGCGGGATCCGACGAGGACATCCATATGGCGATCGAGCGGCGCGTCACGGAGCTGGCGGGATCGACAGGTGCCAAGTTGCACACGGCTCGGAGCCGCAACGATCAAGTCGCGACGACGGTTCGACTCTGGGTGCGTGACGCCCTCGTCGACGTCGCCGAACGTGTACTGGCCCTGGCCGAGACCCTCTTCGACATCGGTGAACGAGACCCCGACCGCTATCTGCCGGGTTATACGCATCTCCAGCGCGCGCAGCCCGTGCTGTTGGCCCACCACCTTGGCGCGCACGCGTGGGCTCTCACGCGCGACATCGACCGGCTGCTCGAGACCCGTCGCCGCCTTAACGTCTCGCCCCTCGGGGCCGGTGCCGTGGCGGGCACGTCGTTGCCGATCGATCCCGGCACGACGGCGGCGCTGATGGGGTTCGACCGAGCGTTCGCGAATTCGATGGACGCGGTCAGCGACCGGGACTTCGTGGCCGAAACCCTGTTCGACATCGCGCTGCTCGGCGTTCATCTCTCGAGGATGGGCGAGGAACTGGTCCTCTGGACGAGTGCGGAGTTCGGCTTTGCGACGCTGGGCGACGCCTTCACCACGGGATCGTCGATGTTGCCGCAAAAGAAGAACAGCGACGTCGCGGAGCTTGCGCGTGCCAAGACAGGGCGTTTCATCGGCAATCTCACATCGCTGCTCGTCGTACTGAAGGGACTACCGCTCGCCTACAACCGTGACCTCCAAGAGGACAAGGAGCCACTCTTTGACTCGGTACGCAACGTCACGCTGGTGCTCGATGCGTTGCGCGGCACCTATGACTCGATGTCGTTCAACAGCGACGTGGCCGCCCGGGCTGCCGATGACCCGTATCTCGCGGCGATCGACATCGCTGAGCGGTTGGTTGAGACAGGGGTTCCGTTCCGTGATGCGCACGAGTTGGTCGGCGCGGCGGTGGGCGAGTCAATCAGAACGGGTCGGCCGTTCCCAGACGTCGTCGCTGAAACACCAGCCCTGGCCCAGTTCGTCGGTGTCTTCGCACCGCACGAGACGCTACAGAGTCGCCGGTCTCGCGGTGCGGCGGGGCCGGTCGCCTGGCCCACGCAGGCCGAGACGTGGCACCGGGTTGCCACCGATCTCCACCGCCGCTTGCGCGAGGTGGGTGGTCGCGCCGAAGGGCAATCGTGAACATTCGCCCGGTCACGACGCTTCATCCAAACGGACAACGGGTGCGCGTCGCACTCGATCAGTGCGGTGTCACCAGCCCGATCGTCGAGACGTTGGATCCGTCGCCGACCGCGGCCGCAGCCGCGGCGCAATTGGATATCGAAATCGGTCAGGTCGCGAACTCACTGGTCTTTGACGTCGACGGTGACCCGATTTTGATCATGACCTCGGGGGCGCATCGCGTCGATACCCGGCGGCTCGCGCAGTTCCTTGGCGCGAACGAGGTCCGTCGTCCCGACGCCGCCTTCGTGCGCACCTTCACGGGCCAACCGATCGGCGGTGTCGCGCCCGTCGGTCATCCGGCGCCGCTTCGCACAATTGTCGACACGAAACTTGGCGACTGGCCGGTCGTCTGGGCTGCCGGCGGGCATCCCCACTACGTGTTCGCCACTTCCTTCGACGAACTTGTGAGAATTACCAACGGCGTACCCTTCAACGTCGCCGAAGACTGACGACGCGGCTCCTGACGCTGCGCGGCATGGGACGTGTCACGTTTACCGCACTGATGCAGCGAAGCCCGTGAGCGGACGTCAAGCGGCCCGCCAAACGCAATCTCACGGCGGAATCGAGTGCGTTGGCAGTCGGGCAAGTCAGTTCCACGAGATCGCGAAATCTCGCCGGACTTGAGGTGCTCGTGGACATGCTGCTGCGTGCAGAGCAGTGGCGATTGTGGCGTGAGTGACGTGGCGCGAGTGACCGCCACGTTCCAGGGCGGGAGTCGTCGAAACCCGT
>JAJZSX010000326.1 GCA_021849435.1 Actinomycetes bacterium
CGAACGCAGTTCGGAGGTTCCCCTGCGCGTCGGCACAGACCGCGAGAGAGGTGACGCCCCGGTCGATCCCGACGGGGGTGGCGTGACGGTCCTTCGGGTGGCGCCGCTCAGGGTGGAACTGGGCCGCGACGCCATTGAGGGAGCAGATCCAACGCCCGCCTCGTAGGGTGATCGTCGCTGAGTAGACGTGGAAGCGTCCGAGGTCGATCATGCGCCGCGCGCGACGAGTCGGTCCGAAGACCTTGACGGGCCCGATCTTGGGCGGTCGCAGGTGGCCGGGGTCGGTGAACCGGATGGACTGGGTCTCACCGGGTGTGGCTTTGTTGCGCAGGCGAAAGCTCGGCGTGGTCCGTCCCTTGGCCGCGAAGCGCGGGAAGCCCACCGGGGCGCCCGTTCGGGCACCCCTCTTCGAGTCGGACCAGTTCTTTAGGACCCTCGCCACGTCGACGGAGGCGCACTCGAAGACGTCACCGGGGACCTCGTGGCGCCGGGCGAGACCCCGGGTGCCGTCGTCGTTCACCGGCGAGGAGTCGAGCTGGCCGTTCTTCCAGGCGTTCATCTCGTTGACGAAGGAGACCCACGACCACGAGAGACTGGAGCGTCGTGGTCCGGCGGAGAGATCCTTCTCGGCCGCGCGTTGATCGAGGTTCTCCTTCACCCGGGCCAGGTGGTGGTTGAAGGCGAAGCGCCGCGCGCCGGCGCACTTGGCGAAGAGTGTGCGCTGCTCCTCGGTGGCATCGAGCGCGAACTGGAAGGTCACCGCCCGGGAGAGCACCTGACCGGTGTGTGAGACGAGAGGGCCACCCTTGGTCCGTGTCGACGTGGTGGTAGTGGTCTCGTCCACGCAGAGGACGGTATCGATCAGGTGTTACACCGCATTGATGCGCGCGTGGAAATAGACACACGCTCTTACCTTGTGATCAAACCCTTCGGGCTTCGTCACGCTGCTTTCTTAACCACCGGATAACGAGTTCTTGGTGGTTTCTGAGTGCCCTTGGGACATCCGGGACCTGGCTTGGTGAATTTCGGTGGATGCGCTGGAGTACCGATCTGTGCACGCAGTCGGGAAAATCCCCGGCGAACCCTCACGGGGCTGAGTCGCGAAGGGTGACGGTGCTTCTCCCAGGCCAGTCGCTGGTCCTCAACGAGTCCGCGAGCAAGACGAAGCTGGGTGTAGGCCGCGAGAACGAGCCACGTCCAGCGTTCGACCTGCTCGGGTGTTCGCAGGGCCGGCGTGGTCCAGCCGAGCGTGTTCTTCACGAAGCGAAACATGTTCAATGTCGAAGCGTCGCAGGTAGGCCCGCCAGCAGAGGTCCAGATCGGGCTCAGTGGGTCCCGACCACCACGGCCACAGGGTCTTCTTCACTCCCGTCGAGCGCGTAGGAAGGTGCTCCACCTCAACGCGAATGACATTGCCGCGAATGATCGGCAGCGGACTCGACGTGGCCCAGCGGCCCCGGGCCATCAGCTGGGGGTGTAGCTGGTGCCACACCCGCACGTTGACTCGTCCATAGCGCGGGTCGTGGGCGTTCAACTCCGCCGCGGGCGTGGTCCAGGTCTTGGGGTCAGAGAGGACGAAGCGATCCGTGACGCGGTGGCCGACCGCGGCCACCCGTTGGTGGGGCGGGATCGAAGTGGAACACTCGTTTGGAACTAATGCGGACGAGGGCCTGGGCGTTCACCTTTGACAGTCCGTCACCAACGGCGATGGGGTCATAGCCCGCGTCAAAGACGAACAGCGGTGACGCGCCAGCGCCATTACCCTCTTCGAGCGTCGCCACGAGGCGAAGAACCTGGCGAATCGTGGCGTTGGTGGCGTTCTCAGCCGGCACAAGACTTACAGCCGGTTCATTTAGGTTAAAACGCAAGCTGAGCCTCCCTGCCGCCTCATCCTAGGATGGGCGAGTGTTATCCGCCGTCACACCCTTCCACTGGCGCGACGTGACCCAATTAGCGCTCGAACCGGGAGCGATCGCGCTCATGGTGCTGGCGGCGGCGCTCTACGCCTGGGGCCAGCACCGGACCCCGCACTGGCCACGCAGCCGGAGTCTTTACTTCGCGCTCGGCCTGATCGTCACCTTCATCGCGACCGAGTCGTTCATTGGCCGATACGACCGGGCGTACTTCAGCGACCACATGATTCAGCACCTGGCGCTCATCATGATCGCCGGCCCACTCTTCGCTCTCGCCACGCCGCTCGACCTCGCCTACCGGGCTGGGTCTACCCGCCTGCGCGCCGCGCTCGACAGCCGACTCGTGACGTTCATCACCGAACCCATCGTCGCCTTCGCGCTCTACTTCGTCTTCATCCCGGTGTCGCACCTGACCGGCCTGTTCAACGAGATGTTGCTCCACGAGTGGATCCACCAGTTCGAGCACCTCGGATTCCTCATCGTCGGGTACCTGTTCTTTCGCGTCGCCTTCGGACTGGAACGCGGTCGGACCATCCACCCCGGTCTTCGCCTCGTCTTCGTGATGGCGGCGGTGCCCGTGGACACCTTCACGGGGCTCGCCCTCGCCATGTCCTCGCACAACCCCTTCTCGGCGTACCGGACCCTCGCCCCGATCGGTTCGACCCCGGCGTCGGTGCTCGCCAACGTGCAGTTGGGAGGGGCGATCATGTGGATCGGCGGAGACGCGCTGATGCTCCTCGCGTGCATCCCCATCGCCGTGGCGTGGGTGCGCTGGGAGACTCGACGCACCGTCGAGCTCGACGCGCGCCTCGACGCCGAGGGGCGCTGACCTACAACAGGCCGGCCTCGATCGCGAGCGCCTCGAGGTCGGTCTCGGGACGGGCTCCCAGGTGCTTGATGATCTCGCCCGCGCAGAGCGACCCGAGCTCGGCCGCCTCGGCCGGGTCGGCCCCGAGCGCGAGACTGTAGAGGAAACCCGCGGCGAACATGTCACCCGCCCCGTTCTGGTCGACGACCTCGTCGACCTCGCTCGCAGGGACCGATACAACCCCGTAGGCGGTCAAGACTTCGGCGCCCAGCGGTCCACGGGTGACGACAGCGAGCACCCCGAGCTCGTCGAGGGCTTCGAAAGCGTGCTCAAGGCTGTCGACCTGGAACAGTGCCAGGATCTCCGCCTCGTTGGCGAGCAGCACGTCGACGTGGTTGGTCACGAGTTCTAAGAAGTCCCGCCGGTGGCGCTCCACACAGAACATGTCCGACAGGGACAACGCCACCATCGAATCGTGCTGGTGGGCGAAGTCCACCACCTTCTGGATCGCCATCTTCGCTGGTGGCAAGTCGTAGAGGTAGCCCTCGATGTAGGTGATCTCGGAACGAGCGATCAGCCGTTCATTGATGTCGGCCACGTGAAGCCGGTTCGAGGCGCCGAGGTACGTCGCCATCGTGCGCTGGGCGTCATCGGTGATGAAGACGTGGCAGCGGCCCGTCGCGCCCTCCTCGGGTGACGCGATGGCGAGGTCCAACTCCACGCCCATCGTGCGCAGGTCGTGGGTGAATCGCTCGCCGAACTCGTCGTCGGCCACCTTGCCGATGTAGCCGCACGTCCCGCCGAGCGCCGCGATCCCGGCGATGGAGTTGGCGACCGAGCCGCCCGACATCTGGATGGTCGGCCCCATCGAGGCGTAGAACGTGTCGAGTTGGTCCTCGCCGATCAACGTCATCGACGCCTTGACCAGGCCCAAGTCGTGATACACCTCGGCCGAATCACGCGCGATGATGTCGAGCATGGCGTTGCCGATGCCCGTCACCGCGAGCCTCGTCGGGCCCGGCTTGACGCGAAGTGAGACGGGTGTCGGAGGAGTTGTCACTTAGCGAGCGTAGAAGATTTGCCTCTAGTGTTTCCAACTATGACTTCCTCCAA
>JAJZSX010000007.1 GCA_021849435.1 Actinomycetes bacterium
CGTCGTGCGCGGCACGGGCCTCGGGCTGGCCCTCGTGCGCGATCACGTCTCGGCCTTCGGTGGCTCGATCAGCGCGCTCGAGAGTCCCGAGGGCGGCACGCGGATCCAGATCCGACTGCCGATCTCGGACGAGGTGGCCGAGTGACCCGCGCGCGCGTCCTCGCGGCGCTGCTTCTCGCCTCGGTGCTGCTCAGTTCCTGCACCCTCGTGCCGACGTCTAGGACCCCGTCGCGCATCAGTCCCGCCGCGGTCCCCCTCGGCCTGCTCGGCAAGACGATCCCGGGAACGGCCAACGGGCACGTGATCTTCATCACCCAGCCCGTCTACATCGTGGACGCCACGGGCCACCTCGCCCCCTCGAGTCGGATCGTCCCGTCGCCGCCGACCCTGTCGTCGGTCCTGCGCGAGCTGATACTCGGACCGACCGACATCGAGGTGGGCACGGGCTACACGAGCGCCCTGCCGAACAACCTCGTGGTCACCCAGGCGACGATCGACAAGGGCGTCGGGATCATCGACCTCACCCGTTCGCTCGCCTCGATCCCCCGTCAGCAACTGGTCCTCGCGGTGGGTCAGCTGACCCTCACCGCCTTCGGCGTGGGGGCGGTGCGCGGCATTCGCATCACCGTCAACGGGGTTCCCGAGAAGCTGCCATTGCCCAACGGCAAGACAGCGCACCTCGTGACCGTGGCCGACTTCCAGTCACTGCTCAACGGCTAGCGACGATACGTGGTCGCGGCGTTCCAGAGGTGCTCGAGGTCGTAGTACTCGCGCGTCGCCTCATCAAAGACGTGCACGATCACGTCGCCGTAGTCGAGCGCGATCCACTGGGCCTGCATGACCCCCTCGACGTGGATCGGCTTGACCCCGAGGGTGACGGTGATGAGGCGCTCGACCTCCTCGGCGATCGCGCGGACCTGACGATCGGTCCGGCCCGACGCGATGACGAGGGCGTCAAAGGAGTCCACGAGTGCTCGCATGTCGATGACGACGACGTCATGGGCCACTTTCTCCTCGGCGCCCGTGATCGCCGCACCGATGAGATCTGCGACATAGGCCCCAAACACCCCCGGCGCCACGATGGTGCGCGAGGCGATCTCGCTCAGTGGACCACCCCGATCACGATCACCGCCGCGGCGAAGGGAACCGCGAGCGCCCCGATGCCCACCATCGACCACCGCTGCTTGGCTCGCCGGATGTCGGCGCGACGCCGAGGGGCGGGCTCGAGCAGCGTGTAGCGCGCCGCGCGTGGACTGGTCACATCAAAGTTTCGAACCGCCATGTCGGTCAAACCTTATCCTCGGAAACCCTCGAAGAGCGGAATGACGCCCTCGGGCACGAATTCGCGGAGATTTTCGTGGTCCGGGTGGGTGTCGCGAATGTAGGTGCTCGACAGGTCCACGGGCTCCATCGCGATCTCGTAGGTGATCCAGCCCGCGGGCATGGACGGGGCGCGACCCGGGCGCGGGACCACGCCGACGCGAACCATGCTGCGAAGTAGGGCCGCCTCGTGCCATCGATCGAGCTGTGACACCAGGTCAGCCCCGATGATGAGATCGACCTCGTCGGCTTCGTTGAGCAGTTCGCGCACCGTGTCGATCGTGTAGGAGGGTCCCGCGCGGCGGATCTCGCGGTCCGACACGACCACGAGGTCCAGGCCGTCGAAGGCGGCCTTGGCCATCGCCAGGCGCACCGGGGCCGGTCGCACCGACCCGCGCTCACTCTTCTGGTAGGGGTCGCCGGCGACGGTGACCTCGATGCGATTGAAGCGATGACTTCGCGCGGCCGCTCGCAGCGCTGCGACGTGCCCGAAGTGTGGCGGGTCGAAGGTCCCCCCAAAGAGACCGAGGCGCCGAAGTGTCACGCGCCAACCTTAGGCCGATTGTCTGTCGCTGGAAGAAAGCCCTACGCTAGATGCATGCAGTCGTCGCCCTCAGATTGGTCGATCACGACGTGGCGCAGTCGTCCGCTGCGCCAGAGTCCGGCGTGGCCCGACTCGGACCACTTGGCCCGCGTGGAGCGCGAACTCGCGACCAAGCCGCCGCTCGTCTTTGCCGGCGAGGCTCGCCGGCTCCAGCAGCACCTGCGCGATGTCGCCAACGGCAAGGCCTTCTTGCTGCAGGCGGGCGACTGCGCCGAATCCTTCGACGAGGGCTCCGCTGACTCGATCCGCGACAAGCTCAAGGTCATCTTGCAGATGGCCGTTGCGCTCACCTACGCCGCCGGTGTGCCAGTAGTCAAGGTCGGACGCATCGCTGGGCAGTTCGCCAAGCCCCGCTCGGACGACTTCGAGGAGCGCGACGGGGTGCGCCTGGACGCCTTCCGGGGTCACATCGTCAACTCCGACGCCTTCACCCCCGACGCTCGCCGCCCCGACCCCGAGCGCCTGCTCGCCGCCTACCACCAGAGCGTCGCGACGCTGAACCTCCTGCGCGCCTTCACCACCGGCGGCTTCGCCGCCCTCTCGAGGGTGCACGCCTGGAACCAGGAGTTCGTCGCTAACTCGCTCGAGGGCAAGCGCTACGCGATGATCGCCGACGAGATCGAGCGCGCGCTGCAGTTCATGATGGCCTGTGGCATCGACCTGCACGACGACACCGCGCTGCAGAGCGTCGAGTTCTACACCAGCCACGAGGCGCTCATCCTGCCCTACGAACAGGCCCTAACTCGTCAGGACTCATTGACCGGTGACTGGTACGACTGCTCGGCGCACATGCTCTGGATCGGGGACCGCACGCGCCAGCTCGACGGCGCGCACGTGGAGTTCCTGCGCGGCGTCTCCAACCCGCTCGGCCTGAAGGTCGGACCGAGCATCGACGTCGACGACCTGCGCCGGCTGGTCGAGGTGCTGAACCCGGACAACGAGCCCGGCCGGCTGACCCTCATCTCGCGGATGGGCGTCGAGCGGATCGGCGAGGCACTGCCCCCACTCGTCGAGGCCCTGCGCGACGACGGGCGCTCGGTGGTGTGGGCCTGTGACCCGATGCACGGCAACACGTTCCGCGTGGTCGGCGGCCAGAAGACCCGCCACTTCGACGACGTCCTGTCCGAGACCGCCCAGTTCTTCGAAGTCCACCAGGCACTGGGCACGTGGCCCGGGGGCCTGCACATCGAGCTGACCGGCGACGACGTCACCGAGTGCCTGGGTGGCGGCTCGCGCCTCGACGAGGCCGACCTGGACCTCAACTACACGACCATCTGCGATCCGCGGCTGAACGCGACCCAGAGTTTGGACATGGCCTTCCACGTGGCCGAGTTCCTGCAGAACTACGCCTCGGCGAGTGGCGCTCGGTCGTTGTAGCTGAGCAGGCGGCGCACCGCGCCGTCGAACTCGACTTCGGTGAGCGAACAGTGCTCGGTCAGGAGCTTGAGCCGTTCGGCGGGCCCGCGGTGCATGACGAGTTTCATCATCTGCTCGATGACCCCACCGTGAACGACCAGGACCTCTCGCTCGCCTTGGTGCGCGCGATCCGCTCGAAGGCAGTGACGCATCGTTCGAAGAACCCCGTCCACGATTCGCCGCGCGGTGCGATGGGCTGGGCCGGGTCGGCGTCCCAGTCCGGCGCCCCGAACCGGTCCTGCATCGCCGACCACGTCAACCCGTCGGCCTCGCCGGGGTGTAGCTCGCACAGGTCGCAGTCGGCGCGGGCCGTGAGCCCGCTCGGCAGGCCGCGAGCGAGCAGCGACGCCGTCTCGGTGGACCGAGGCAGGACAGAGGTGTACAGGGCCGTGACGTTGCGGAACTCGCCCGAGCGCACGAGCCGATCGGCGAGCGCCGAGGCCTGCGCCCGACCCGTTTCGGTCAACCCACGACAGCCGATCGGCCCACCGATCACACCGTCGACGTTGCAGCGCGCCTCCCCGTGGCGAACGAGCACCAGTCGGGCACCCGTCGGCGGTGTGCCGATGGTGCGCACGCTCGCGGGCGGTTCGGTCGTCCAGGGGCTCACGGCAGGTCCCCGACGAAGGCCTCGAGCTGACGAAGCGTTCGACATTCGACGACCCGATCGCAGTAGGACGCGTACTGATCGACGATCGAGTCGCCGCTGTTCCAGTAGCTCGCCGGCTCCGGGTTAAGCCAGAAGACGCTGCGCGCGCGGTTGCGCAGGTCGGCGAGGACCTCGGCGTGGGCCTGGTGGTAGTTGTTGCGCGCGTCGCCCAGTATCAGCACCGTGGTTCGCCGGGTGACGTCCTTGGCGAAACGCTCCTGGAAGCTGAGCAGGGCCCGCCCGTAGTCGGAGTGGCCGTCAAAGGCGACCACGTCGGCCTCGGCGTTGATGCGCGCCACCGCGACGGCGGGGTCGTCGACGCCCTCGAAGTAGTCGGTGACCTCGTCAAGGCCGTCGACGAAGACGAAGCTGCGGACCTTGGAGAACTGCGAGCTGATCGCGTGCACGAGGTGCAGCGTGAACCGGGCGAAGGACGCCACCGACCCCGACACGTCGGCGATGACGACGATCTCGGGCTTGGCCGGTCGCGGCGGCTTGAAGCGCAGGTCGAGGGGCACGCCGCCGGTGGAGAGGCTGCGGCGCACGGTGTGGCGAAGGTCGACCGGGCCCCGGCGCCGGCGCCGGCGCCGACGCGCCAGGCGCGTGGCGAGCTTGCGGCTGAGCGAGCGCAGGGCTCGCTCGAGTTGGGCCAGCTCCTCGCGGTTGGCGTGCATGATGTCCAGGTCCTCGGGCAGGGGCTTTCGCACCGACTTGGCGAGCGCGTTGGACCCCCGGTCCTGCACCAGCTGCTCGCGGATCGCGCGCTCGACGGCGCGCTTGAGATTCTCGATCCGCGCACGGGCCTCGTCGTGGGCCAGGCGCTTGGCCAGTTCGTCGGCCTGGGCGGCCTGCTCGCCAGTCAGGCGGGCCTCGAGCCGGTCGAGCTCGAGGCTGCGCAGCGTTCGGTAGAGGTAGTACGTCCCACCAACGGGCCGGCCCGGCTCCATGCCGGCGTAACGCGAAACGGCGGCGCGCGCGCCGCGGTTGAGCGCGGACTGGTCCCCGTCGCGCAGGGCCCGGTAGAGCAGGTCGGCGAGCTGCTCGGCGCTGAGCGGTGCCGAGGAGCCGCCGCCCTCCCCGCGGGACTGTCCCGTGCCCGGTGCGCCGGCGGCGCCGTCGGGTGGTTCGCCGTCGTTGGTCTGCTCGGGCGCTGGCGGCGCCGCGCGATCAGCGAAGAAGACGTCAAAGGCGGTGTAGAAGACCGGCAGGTGGTCGCCATCTTTCACCAGGGTCGCCGCCAGCGCGTCGCGCAGCGCCTGGCGCTCGCCGAGGTCGATCACGCGCATGGCGCGCGCCGCGTCGACGTGCTCGGACATCGAGACCGGCAGCCCGGCCGCACGCAATTCGCCCACGAAGTCCGCGAGGACGTTAAGCAAGGTTCACCGTGCGACCGAGGAGCTCCTTGGACGCGCGTTCGATGTCCGACTGGTACTTGAGCAGGATGTGCAGCGTCGCGACCGCCTCCTCCGCGCCGATCTCCTCACGCCCCAGGATCACCAGGGTTCGGGCCCAGTCGAGCGTCTCAGAGACCGACGGTGCCTTCTTCAAGTCCAGGCTACGCAGCGACCTGACGACCTGGGCGATCTGCTGGGCGAGCGCCGCGGCGATGCCGGGCACCCGGGCCAGAATGATGTCGCGCTCGCGCTCGACGTCGGGGTACCCGATGTACAGGTAGAGGCACCGACGCTTCAGCGCCTCGGAGAGCTCGCGGGTGTTGTTCGAGGTGAGAAAGACCATCGGGATCTGCTGGGCGCGAACCGTCCCCAACTCGGGTATGGACACCTGGTACTCCGAGAGGATCTCGAGCAGGAGTGCCTCGGTCTCGAGTTCGACGCGGTCGACCTCGTCGATGAGCAACACGACCGGGTCCGTGGCCGAGATCGCCTCGAGGAGGGGTCGGGTGAGGAGGAACTCACCGGAGAAGATGTCCTCTTCCAGCTCGCCCCAGGACTCGTGGGCCTCGCCCTCGGTCCGGCCGGCCTGGATGCGCAGCAGCTGCTTGCGGTAGTTCCACTCGTAGAGGGCCTTGGACTCGTCGAGCCCCTCGTAGCACTGCAGGCGCACGAGTCGGGCGCCCGCGGCGTCGGCCACCGCCTTGGCCAGGGCCGTCTTGCCGGTGCCGGCCGGTCCCTCGACGAGCACGGGCTTGGCGAGCCGGTCGGCGAGGAACGCCACCGACGCGATCGCGTCGTCGCTGAGGTAGTCGTGGGCGGCCAGGCGCGTGCGAACGTCGGCGGCGGACTCGAAGTGCACCGGCGGCAGGTGTTCGAGGCCCAGACGCTGGGCCAACTCCTGCCTCGGATCCAGCGACGTCATCGAACTTGCCCCTCTCCTCGGACGACCCACTTCAGGCAGGTCAATTCGCGCAGGCCCATTGGCCCGCGCGCGTGCAGCTTCTGGGTCGAAATCCCGACCTCGCCGCCCAGGCCGAGCTCGCCGCCGTCGATGAAGCGCGTCGAGGCGTTCACCAACACGGCCGCGGCGTCGACCCGGCGGACCCACTCGTCGGCGTGGGCCGCGTCCTCGGTCAGGATGGCCTCGCTGTGGCCCGTCCCGTAGCGCGCCACGTGCTCGATCGCCTCGTCCAGGGAATCGACCACCTTGACGGCGAGGATCAGGTCCAAGAACTCCCGGGCGAAGTCATCCTCGGTCGCCCGGCGCGCGCCGGGCAGGAACTCGCCGGCCCGGTCATCCACGCGTAGCTCGACGCTCGCGAGTCGCTCGGCGAGGCTCGGCAGGAAGGTGCTGGCGACCCCACGGTGCACGAGGACCGTCTCGACCGCGTTGCACACCCCCGGCCGAGAGGTCTTGGCGTTGTCGACGATCGCCACCGCCTGATCGAGGTTCGCCGACTCGTCGACGAAGATGTGGCAGTTCCCGTCACCGTCGAGCACGTAGGGCACGCGCGCGTGTTCGCGCATGGCGGCGATCAGACTCGGACCGCCACGGGGGATCAGGCAGTCGAGCACGCCGGCAAGTTGCATGAACGCAATCGCGGCGTCGTGGGACGGGTCCTCGACCATCGCCACCCCGTCCGGCGCCAGTCCCTCGGCGACGAGCGCCTCGCGCCAGAGCGCCACGATGAACCGATTCGACTCGATCGCCGACGACGAGCCGCGCAGGAACGCCGCGTTGCCGCTGCGCACGCACAGCCCCGCCACGTCGCTCGTGACGTTCGGTCGATTCTCGTAGACCACGCCGATCACGCCCAGTGGCACGCGGACCCGCTCGACGCGCAGCCCGTTGGGCCGAACGTCGCGGTCGACCGACTCGAAGAGCGGATCGGGCGAGTCAGCGATCGCGCGCAGCGCCTCGACCATGCCCGCGACGCGGGCCTCGGTCAGGACCAACCGATCAAGACCCGCACCTCCGTCCGGGTAGTCGGCCACCTCGCGGGCATTGACCGCCAGCAACTCGGACTGGCGCTGCTCGAGTTGGTCGGCGACCCGGCCCAGCACGGCCCGTCGAGTGGCGTCGCTCGCCTGGGCGAGCGAACGCGACGCCGCTCGAACCGAGGCACCTTGGGTCGCGAGCGTGGACGTATCCATCCCCGTAGCGTAACGGAGCCTACGAATGACGCAGGAGGACCAGGTCGTCGCGGTGCACGACCACGTCGTCACTGTCGGCGAAGGACTCGGCGCTCACGCGGACCAGTCCCTTGGCCACGACCTCGCGGCCGGGTCCGACGATCTCGACGGCGTCACCCTCGACGAAGCCGCCGTCGTAGCCCACGACGCCCACGCGAAGCAGGCTGCGTCCGTGGTGTTCGAGGGCCTGCATGGCCCCCTGGTTGATCTCGATGGTCCCGCGACTGGCGACTGCGAAGGCGATCCAGGCCTTTCGCGCGGACAGGCGCTCGGTGCGCGGGTGAAAGGTGGTGCCGGCGCTCGGGCCGAGCCCGAGGGCGCGCTGCACCGGGGTGTCCACGCGAGCCGGCGCGATCACCGTCGTCACGCCCGACCAGGTGGCCATGCGCGCGGCCGCTAGCTTGGAGGACATCCCGCCGCTGCCGACGCCCGAGCGGCTCCGCCCGGCGATGCCCTCGATGGTGGCGTCGATGGCGCTCACCTCCTCGATCAAGGTCGCGGTGGGGTCGAGCCGCGGATCGGCCGTGAGGAGCCCGTCGGTGTCGGTCAGGAGCACGAGGTGCGTCGCGCCGATCAGGTTCGCCACCAACGCCGCCAGCCGGTCGTTGTCACCAAAGCGAATCTCCTCGTCCGCGACGGCGTCGTTCTCGTTGACGATCGCGATCACGTTGAGCTCGTCCAGCGCCTCGAGCGTGCCGCGGGCGTGCAGGTACTGGCCGCGATGCGAGAAGTCGAGCGGGGCGAGCAGCACCTGGCCCACCGTGGCGCCCGCCTCGCTGAAGGCGTTACGCCAGGCGTGCATCAGCAGGGGCTGGCCGACCGCGGAGACCGCCTGGAGGGTCGTGGCGTCGGTGGGGCGTCGGCGCCCCCGTCCCACGTCGGCCCAACCGGCGGTGATGGCACCCGAGGTCACCACGACCACGTTCCACCCGTCGTCGCGCAGGGCGACCACGTCGGAAGCCACCTTGACCATGACGGCGTAGTCGACGCCGCCCTGGGCGTTGGTGACCGACGAGGTGCCGATCTTGATGACCGCGCTACGCCTCGTCATCGTCGCCCCCGAGGCGTCCGTGGCGCGCGAGGCGCTCGCGACGCGTCGCGCGATGGTGCTCGCCGCGGTCGAGGCCCGCGCCCACCGCGTCGCGCCACCACTCGAAGCTGAGCGGTCCGACCTGGACGAGGTCGCCATCCAAGGCGCCCGCGCGCGTCAGCAGTCGGTCGACGCCCAGCGCCCGGAGTCGTTTGACGATCTCGGCGAGCGCCTCGTCGTCGGTGAGGTCCTGGAAGCGGACCGCCCGCACGGCGCTTCGCCCGGTCACGACCCACGAATTCGGCCCCGCCGAGGTCACCTCGACGTCGTCTTGGATCGGGCGGTGGACCACGACCTCGTAGTCGCTGGCCTCGGCCGCCTCGCGGCGCGCGGAAGTCACGAGGGCGGCCAGGCGCGCGACGAGGGGGCGCACGCCCTCACCGGTTAACGCCGAGATCGCGAGGTCCCCGGACACCACGTCCGAGTCGGCGACGTCGGACTTAGAGCCGACGACGATCCGCGGGCGCTCGAGCAGGTCGGCCTGATACTCGCCGAGCTCTCGCAGCAGCACGCGCAGCTGCTCGTCGGGCGCGAGCGGGGCGCCCACCGAACGGTCGAGCAAGACGCACAGCACCTTCGCGTTCTCGACGTGGCGCAAGAAGTCGTGTCCGAGTCCGCGCCCCTGGGCCGCTCCCTCGATGAGTCCGGGAATGTCAGCCATAACGAACTCGGTCGCGTCGTCGGGCCGGCCACTGCGCTCGCCCACGCGCACGACACCGAGGTTGGGCACGAGGGTCGTGAACGGATAGTCGGCGATCTTGGGCCGGGCCGCGGAGACCCGGGCGATCAGCGTCGACTTGCCAACGTTGGGAAAGCCGATCAGCGCCACGTCGGCGCGCAACTTGAGCTCGAGGTCGAACCACCGCTCCTCGCCGACCTCGCCTTGCTCAGCGAAGGCGGGGGCCCGGCGCTGGTTGGACAGGAACCGTGCGTTGCCGGCGCCACCGAGTCCGCCCTCGGCCGCCCGCCACCGGTCCCCCGGTCCCGCGAGGTCCACCACGACCGCGCCGTCGCGGTCGTGCACCACCGTGCCGACCGGCACCGAAACCATGAGATCCTGGCCGCGCGCGCCGTGCTGGCGCTTGGACGTGCCGTGGGCCCCGTCGGTGGCCCGGCGGAACGGGTGGTCCCGGAATCCGAGCAACGAGGCCTGGTTCGGGTCGGCGACCAGCCAGACGTCACCTCCGCGGCCGCCATCGCCGCCGTCAGGCCCACCCTTGGCCACGTGGGCCTCGCGGCGAAAACTCACGCACCCCGCGCCGCCGTCGCCAGCCTTGGCGTGCAACTGGGCAGAATCAACGAAGGCGGACACCCAACAATCCTACGAGCCCGCCGTCGGGGGCTAGTCGACCAGGTCCGCGATGGCTTCGTCGAAGACCGCCTGGTGCCGTGCGACGTCATCGCGCGTCGTGGCCGGACACATCAGGGCCATGTTGTGAAAGGGCGTCAGCAGCACCCCCCGATTCACCCCATAGAGGTGCAGGTAGTCCTCGAGGACCGGGTCCGCGCTGGTCGCGGACTGGCCACCGTTCACCGGCGCGGGGTTCGCGAAGCGGTACTCGCAGCGCGCACCGAGCTGACTGACGGACCAGGGCAGGTCGTAGCGGTCGATGGTCGAGCGCACACCCGTTGCGAAGGACGTGGCGAGGTCCTCCATCGCCACGAACGCCTCGTCGGTGAGGACCTCGCCGAGAACCGCGCGCATCGAGGCCAGGCTGAGCGGGTTGCCCGCGAGCGTGCCCCCCACGCCGCCCACGTCGACGATGTCAGCGGTGTCGCTGTCCGCCGCCACCGCCCGCATGACGCGATCGGCCAAGTCCTGGGTGAGCCCGTAGGCCCCGCAGGCCACGCCGCCACCGAGAGACTTGCCGATCGTCAGGGCGTCGGGGCGCAACCCGTATCGCCGGGTGGCACCGCCCGGGCCGGCGGAGAAAGTGTGGGTCTCGTCGATGATCAAGAGCGTGCCGGTCTGGTCGCACAGGGCACGCACGCCCTCGAGGAAGCCCGGCTCGGGCAGGACGATGCCGATGTTGGTCATCGCGGGCTCGGTCAGGACCGCCGCCACGTCGCCCGGCGCCAGGGCGCGTTCCAAGGCGGCGAGGTCGTTGAACTCGACGACGCGGGTCGTCTCACTCGGATCGACGGCCGGCGCGACATTGCCGGGACGCGACTGGCGCGTCCGTCGGGGCCGACGACGACGAAGGACTCGTCAACCGTGCCGTGGTAGCTGTAGGAGAAGACGAGGACCTTGGGACGGCGCGTCACGAGCCGCACGAGTCGCAGCAACCACCGGTTGGCGTCGGTCGCTGACAGGGTGAAGGACCACTGGTCGAGCCCGAAGCGCCGATGCAACTCAGCCGCGACCCACTGGGCGTCCTCGGTGGGCAGCATCGTGGTCACCCCGCCACGCACCCCCAGGCGCTCGTTGACGGCCCGCACCAACGGCGCCGGTGAGTGCCCGGCCATCGCGCCGGTGTCGCCCAAGGCGAAGTCGACCAGCTCGTGACCGTCCAGGTCGGTGATCGTGGCGCCGTGGGCGGCGCTGAAGCCGAGGGGGAAGCCGCCCGCCCACTTGCTCATCCACGTCATCGGGACTCGGCCGAAGAGGTGGCTCGCCTCGTCGTGCAGCCGCCGCGAGTTCGGGTGCTCGCGCCCGTAGCGCTCGACTTCGGCTGCCAGGCGATCGGTGAGACGGTGTCGGTCAAGGGTCTGCATGTGGCCATGGTAGAGGGGCGCAAGCGACCACCGCCGCCGTGACGGCGAGCAAATTTCATTCCTCATTAGGGTTTATAACACCGCCGGCGGTGCCATCTCAGCGAAAACTTATCGAAAATCCCTAAATTGCAACGTTTCTTCGATAAAGATGGCTCCGGTTGGTGGGAATCCCCCGCCCGAATTAGTGAAGAGTAAGGAGTCGACCGGTGAACAAGGCCGAGTTGGTAGATGCAATTGCTGCCGAGAGTGGCGCAGCCAAGAACACGGTAGCCGAGGTGCTGAAGGCCTTTGAAGACGTTGTCGTGAAGAACGTGTCGGGTGGCGAGAAGATCGTCCTGTCGGGCTTCCTGTCGTTCGAGCGCGTCCAGCGCAAGGCTCGGACCGCCCGCAACCCCCAGACCGGTGAGGCCATCCAGGTCGCCGCTTCGAGGGCTCCGAAGGTTTCCATTGGCTCGACCTTCAAGAAGGCCGTCAAGGGATAGAACGAACGGCGGTAACGACGAATCCCCGGGCGCTCGCCCGGGGATTCGTCGTTTTACTGAGAAGTCGTGGCTAGTCGGCCAGGACGTCGACCAGTTTGCGTCCGCCGCGGAAGCCGAACTTGACTGTGCCCTCGGTCAAGGCAAAAAGGGTGTCGTCCTTGCCGATCCCCACGTTGCGGCCCGGGTGGAACTGGGTGCCGCGCTGGCGGATGATGATGCTGCCCGACTTGACCGTGGTCCCGTCGAAGGTCTTCACGCCGAGGCGCTGGGCGTTGGAGTCGCGACCGTTTCGGGTCGAACCGCCACCTTTGGTCTTTGACATGCTCGCTCCTTAGGCGTTCGTCGAGATCGAGGTGATCTCGACGGTCGAGTAGTGCTGGCGGTGGCCCCAGCGCTTGCGCTGGTTGGCCTTGGCCTTGTAGGTCAACGCGCGGATCTTGGGACCCTTCTCCTCACCGAGGATCCGACCGGTCACGGTCGTGCCCTTCAACGCGGGTCCGGCAATGACTTGATCGCCATCAACCAGCATGACGGGAACGAACTGAACATCGGCGCCAATCGCCTCGGGGCGCAGGTCAACGCGGACTACCTGGCCCTCGGTGACTCGCTCCTGGGATGTGCCTACTCGGATAACGGCGTACATAGGGTTTCCATACTAGTCGAAAACGGACGGGCCAACTTCGTTTACAGGCCGGTCGACAGCACGAAGCCGCGCCCGTCACAGACGGTGCACACACTCGACACCGACTCCAGCAGGCCCTCATTGACCCGCTTGCGGGTCATCTCGACCAGCCCCAGCTCGGAGATATCAAAGACTTGCGTGCGGGTCTTATCCCTCGAGAGGGCCTGGCGCAGGGCCGAGGCCACCGCGTCTCGGTTGGCCTTGGACTCCATGTCGATGAAGTCGATGACGATGATGCCGCCGATGTCGCGCAGGCGAAGCTGGCGCGCCACCTCCTCGGCTGCCTCGAGGTTGTTGCGAAAGACCGTCTCTTCGAGGTTCGTCTTTCCCACGTTCTTGCCCGTGTTGACGTCCACCACGGTCAGGGCCTCGGTCCGCTCGATGATCAGCGAGCCGCCCGACGGCAGGAAGACCTTGCGGTCCAGGGCACGGTGGAGCTGCTCGTGCACGAAGTAGCGCTCGAAGAGCGGCAGATCCTCGGTGGCCCGGTCGTAGTACTCGATGCGGTCCGCGAGCTCGGGGTTGACCGCGAGCACGTACTCGCGAACCTTCTCGTAGAGATCACGATCGTCGATCAGCACACCGCGATAGTCGTCGTTCAACTCCTCGCGCAGCACCCGCACCGCGAGGTCGAGGTCACGGTAGATGAGTCGGGGCTGGTTGGACTTGGCGACCTCGGCCTCGATGGCGTCCCACTTCTCGGCCAGCGAGGTGACGTCGCGCGCCAGGTCCTCGGCGGAAACGCCCTCGGCGGCGGTGCGGATGATGACACCGTGGCGCTCGGGCTTGACCTCGTCAATGATCTTGCGCAGCCGGCGACGTTCGCCGTCGGCAAGTCGCTTGGAGATCCCCACGGTCGACGAGTTCGGGACCAAAACCGCGAACCGTCCGGGCAGCGATACCTCTTGGGTGAGCCGAGCGCCCTTGGCCCCAATCGCGTTCTTGGTCACCTGGCAGACGATCGTCTGGCCGGCACGGATCATCTCCTCGATGCGCTTGGTGTTGGCCGGCGTGCCGTCGACGTCATCGTCGTCGAACGTCACGTCACCTCGGTAGAGCACGGCGTTCTTGGGGATTCCGATGTCGACGAAGGCCAGCTCCATGCCCGGCAGCACGTTCTGGATGCGCCCCACGTAGATGTTGCCGTCGATCTGGAGCGTCTCGTCGGCGGCCTTGGCCACGGTGTACTCGACCATCGAGCGGCCCTCGAGGGTCGCGATGTGGGTGGCTTCCTTGGTGGTGTGCACGCACATGAGGTAGCGACCCTGGGCACGCGCCTTGCGCTCACCGCCCCGTCGACGTCGGCCACGGCTGCGTTGACTCGCCCCGTCGGCCACGTCAGGCGCCGACGCCTCTACCGGGGCCTCCGCGGGACGTCCGGTCGCCGCGGGACGGCCTTGGCCACCCTGGCCGCCGCGACCACGCCCACCGCGCCGACGGCGCGAGCCACCACCCCCGGTCGAACCGTTCGAGCTCGACGGGGCGGTGCCGTTGTCACCCGAAGACGGGCTCGGCCTGGTGTCGCCAATTTGCGGGGCGGGGCGCGTGTCGCCGATGCGGGGACCAGCGGCTGGGACGGGGGTCTTGTTCTCGTCGCTCACGACGGACACTCCTTGCGTTCTGAATTTCCTGACCACAGCGGTGGTCGGTACGATGGTGGGCCCGCGGCACGGCCGGGGCGCGGTCAGGGGCGAAAGCGTACGTGGCGACCCCTATCGCCCCGAAGACGAGGGTCCGCAGTCTCAGCAGTGCCATTGCGCTGGGATGATCCACGATGTCCTCGATACCTACTCGCAAGGGACAGGCCGTCGCGAGTGTTGCGTTCTCACGCGCGCCGTACAACTTGTACAGCGACGCCCCACGCCACAACGTTACACCGTTCGCTGAGATTTCCGACTATCCCTTCGACGTCGTCGTCGAATTCGTGGTCGTTGTGGTGGTTGCACGGTGGGTCGTCGTCGACGTCGTGGTCGAGGTAGGCAGGGTCAACTTCGGCGTCATCGACACCGGCCGGATCGGGTGTGCCACCAGGTAGTTGAACGCCTCGGCGACAACTGGGGCCGCCGCGTTTGCACCGTAGCCACCCTCTCCGATGACACAGACCACCACGTACTTGGGCCGATTAATCGGTCCGAAACCCACGAACAGCGAGTTGGGCTCCATGCCGGGCGCGTTCGACGCCGTCCCGGTCTTGCCGGCCAGTGGAAACGCGCTTAGTGAGAACGTCGCGTTGTGATGGAACGCGTAGTAGCCCGTACCGCGTGGGTTGTTGATAACGCCGTAGAGGCCCTGGAGGATCGGAGCCCGAATGGCCGGGGTCAGGTGGACGTGGCCGAGCACTCGTGGCGCGTAGCGCCGGATCACCTTACCCGAGGGGCTGAGGATCCCCGCCGCCACTTCGGGCGCGTAGCGCGTGCCGCCGTTGGCGAAGGTCGCGTAGGCATCAGCCAACGCGATCGGCGTAAGCGCGGTGGCACCCTGACCGAAGGCCATCTCGATGTTGTCACCCGTGTACCAGGCAACGTTGGGGAACGCTTTGGGCGCCTGGGCGTGCAACTCCTTGCGCACGGAGGGCGAGTCGACCCGGCCGGGCACCTCGTTGGGTAGGTCGATGTTCGTGTACTGGTCCAAGCCGTACTGGTGCGCGACGTTCTGAATGGGCGTCTGGCCGTACTTGCGCTGGTGCGCCCAGAAGAGGTAGCCGAGGTTGTAGAAGTAGTAGTCCGACGAGACCGTCAGGGCCATGGGCAAGTTGACCAACCCGTTTCCCGAGGTCTCGGCGTCGTGAAAGACGCAGCCGTGGCCGCCCTGCAGGCAGCCGGGCACGACGTAGATACCGGTGTCGTTCACCAGCGTCGTCGGCGAGAAAACGCCCGTTTGCAGTTCCGCGGTCGCCGTGATGAGCTTGAAGGTGCTGCCGGGGGTGTAGAGGCCCTGGATCGCGTAGTTGTTGAAGGCGCCGACCTTCATCAGGCTGTTGAAGGTCGACTGGGAGAGCCCGTTCACGAACGAGTTCAGGTTGTACGACGGGAAACTCGACATCGCGAGCACCGCGCCGGTGTTCGGATCGAGCACCACCGCTGCGCCGTTGACGGCCTGGGGGTATCGGTGCGACACCGGGTCGTAGGTCTTGCGGTCGAGCAACACCTGCTGAGAGAGGTACCCGTCGAGCGCCCGCTGTAGGCCTTCGTCGATGTTGAGCACCACCGAGTCACCGTTGGTCGGCGGCGTCGTCTTGGCGGTCGTGAGGATATTGCCAAAGGCGTCGACTTCGAGGGTCTGGGTGCCGTCGTGACCACGCAGATACTGCTCGTAGAACGCCTCGATCCCCGCCTTACCGATCTGGGAATTGGTCTGATAGCCCTGATTGGGGTGGGCGGCTATCTCCTTGCCGGTGATCGGGCCGACGTAGCCGAGCACCTGGGAACCGACGCTGCCGCCGTTGGGGTAGGACCGCCTCGAGACATTCAAGATCGTCACGCCGGGAAACTCGCTCGGGTGCAACTTGATGAACTCGACCACCGTCGCCGGCGCGTTCAGCATGATCGGAGCCGGCTGGTAGGGGTCGTACTGCGCGTTGTTGAGCGCCGCGTTGATCGAGGTCACACTGACCCCGGTCAGGGCGGCCAGCGTCCCCTTCACTGCCGGGTCGAGTGCCGCCTCGGCTCGCGAGAGCTGCACCTCGGTCGTCGTGGTGTTGGTGACGAGCGGGCGCCCATAACGGTCGAGGATGAGCCCGCGAGCGGCCGGGATCGAGCTCACCCGCAGCGAGTTGGAGTTCACGGTCGCGACCGCGACGCGGTAATCGAGGATCTGCAGTGTGAAGAGCCGATAGATCAGCAGCACGAGCAGCACCGCGAAGAAGCCGCCGATGATCCGCCAGCGTCGCTCCGGGCGAACCTCGATCTCCTCGGGCGACGCGACCAGGTCGCGGATCCCGACCGAGCGGCGCACGTTGATGGACCGGCCCCGTCGACGAAACGGGTTGAGCGACTCCCACGGACGCCAGAGCCGAGAGAACAGCGAGCCCGTTGGCCGCTCGCGCCACGACCGCCTCACCCGCGCGACCGCCCGTCGATTCGAGCGATCGCCCGCGCCAGCCGGGCGCTCGGGCGCGCGAGCACGAAGAACGCGATCGCGTTGACCTCCATGCTCGCCAGCATGCTGCCACGCCAGAGCCCGAAGTTGAATTCGACGTAGCCGAGGGCGACGTAGAGCGCCGGCGCGAGCAGGCCGGCCACACCCGCCAGGACCGGCGTCACCCACCACGCGGCCGAATCGAGATCGCCCACTCCCTCGCGTCCGAGCCTCGACGCGACGTAGGCCAGGGCCACGGCAACGACGATGGTCAAGCCAAAGGGCGACGCGCTGTGGGTGTCAAAGAAGAGCCCCGACAACACGGCGCCCCAGACGGCCAGGTACGTCACGCCAGTCAGTCCGATCGCGAACGGCCACAGCCAGACGAGCATCACCACGACGCCGTCGATGCGCAGCGCGGAAAAGACCGCCAGTTGCAGCCCGACGATGATGAGTGTGATGATCGCGACCGGTATCAGGGCGCGCCTCACGAAGTTGGCTCCCAGAGCACCACGTCGACGTAAAAGAGGTGTCGAAGATCCGCGGTTGGCGCCACCGTCACGTTGTAGGTGGTCGCACCCGGCGTCAGCCTCACCGTGGAGACGCGCGCGACGGGAAGACCAGGCGGATACAGGCCACCGCTCAGACCGTCGGTCGTGAGGATCGTCCCGGTCGGCAGCGCCGC
This sequence comes from Actinomycetes bacterium, assembly GCA_021849435.1. The sequence continues at coordinate 17,308 of JAJZSX010000007.1, forward strand.
CTTGAGGTCGACAGCGGTAGCCGAGAGTCCGTTGTTGACGCCACCACCGCTGATGACGATGGACTGGTGCCCGTTGCCGAAGGTGACGCCCACCGACGATGCGACGTCGGTGATCAATCGGATCGTCGCGCCCCGTGGCGTCGTCGAGATCACCGATCCGACCAGACCACCGTTGGCCACCACTGGCATACCGGCGAGGATGCCGCTGTCGCGACCCTTGGAGATGTCAAAGGTCGCCGAGAAGTTCGTCGGCGAGATGCTCACGACTTGCGCGGCCACCGTTTGGAGCGAGCCGACGAACGGCACGTGCAACTGCGTCGTGAGTTGCGACAGTTGACGCTGCAACGCCCAGGTCTCGTCTGCCCGGAGTTGGGCCCGACCCAACTCGTAGCGCAGTCGCTCGTTCTGGGCGACGACATCGCTGTAGTTGATAGCACCGGCGAAGAGGTGGCCTATCGGCCGAGCCACGACGTCGATCGTCCAGCTGAAGGGGGTGATCACGAGGTTCGCCACGCTGCGCAGGCCCGAGATGATGCCCACCGTCATGTACAGCAGTGTCACCACGATCAGCGTGCTGACCCCCAGGGTCCACGCGCGTCTCCTCGACCGGTCGGTGACCACGCGTTAACGCGACGGGCTGGACTTCAACATGCGAGAGAACGTCTCGAGCTCTTCGAGGCACATCCCACTGCCGAGGGCCACGCAGTTCAACGGATCATTCGCGACGATGATCGGCATATTCGTTTCAACTTCTAGGCGTTGGGCGATCCCGTTCAACAACGCTCCGCCGCCGGTCAGCACGATACCCTGTTCCATCAGGTCGGACGCAAGTTCCGGTGGCGTGCGGTCGAGCGTCACCTTCACCGCGTCCACGATGGCTTGGACCGGCTCTTCGATCGCTTGACGAATCTGCTCGGTGGAGATCACCACCGTCTTGGGCAAACCAGTGACGAGGTCGCGGCCGCGGATCTCGGCGCGCAGCTCCTGCTCCAACGGGTAGGCCGATCCGAGCTGGATCTTGATCTCCTCAGCGGTGCGCTCACCGAGCGCGAGCTGGAACTCCTTCTTCACGAAGGCGACGAGCGCCTCGTCGAGCTCGTCACCACCGACGCGGATCGACTGGCTCGTGACGATGCCCCCCAGGGAGATGACGGCCACCTCGGTGGTGCCGCCCCCGATGTCGACGACCATGTTGCCGCTCGGCTCGTGGATGGGCAGGCCCGCGCCGATGGCCGCGGCCATCGGCTCTTCGATGATGTACGCCTTGCGCGCGCCGGCGAACTCGGCTGCCTCCATGACCGCGCGCTGCTCCACCCCGGTGATGCCCGACGGCACGCAGATCACCATCCGTGGTTTCGCAAAGCGCCGCTGATGGACGCGGTGGATGAAGTACCGCAGCATCTTCTCGCAGATCTCGAAGTCCGCGATGACGCCATCCTTGAGCGGTCGGATCGCCTGGATATTGCTCGGCGTGCGGCCGATCATGCGCTTGGCCTCGGCTCCGACGGCCAACGGCTTGCCATCCTTTACGTCCACGGCCACCACGGACGGCTCATTCAGAATGATTCCGCGTCCGCGCACGTACACCAGGGTGTTGGCCGTGCCCAGATCCACCGCCATATCGCGGCCCAGGAGCGAAAATCGGTTGTCAACCATAGAGACCCTTTATCGAGGCAGCCGACGCTTCCTCACGGTGTAAGGCTAGGGCAAGAATGCGGTCGGCAACCAACCGTGTCTAGGAATCCAGGTGAGGAAAGAAAATTTCGATCTCGCGCAGCGCCGATTCGGCCGAGTCCGAGCCGTGGATCAAGTTCTGCGCCATCACCGTGGCCAGGTCGCCTCGAATGGTTCCGGGTGCCGAGTCAAGGGGGTTGGTCGTGCCCATCATCGTGCGTACCACCCGCCAGGTGTCCTGGGGTCCCTCGACGACTAGGACCATCACCGGACCACTCGTGATGAACCGCACCAGGTTGTCGTAGTAGTCACGGCCGACGTGCTCGGCGTAGTGACGCGCCGCCGTCGCCTCGTCCAGCGTTCGGAGCTCGGCGGCCACGAAGTGCAGGCCCCGTCGCTCCAGCCGTCCAAGGATCTCACCCACGAGTCCCCGTTGCACGCCGTCGGGCTTGATGATGACCAGGGTCCGATTCACAACGGACAAATCTAACAGTCTCAGCGCAGATGCCGAGACGGCAGGTGCAGCACCTCGCCGCGAACTTCGGCGATGACGTACAGGCTGCCGGTCACGACGATCAGATCCTCGTCAGTCGAGCGCTCGCGCGCGTGCGCGAGTGCCGCGACGCTCGAGCCGTGCTCAAGCGCTACGCCACCGAGTCGGCGAATCGCCGCCGCGACCAAGCCGGCGCCCACGGCGCGCGGCGACTGGGGGGCACAGCAGTGGAACTCGGCGAACCCGGCCGCCACCAAGGGCGCGACCATGTCGTCGATGTTGCGTCCCGTGAGCATGCCGACCACGCACCGTCGCTCGCCCTCGACGTGAAAGGCGCCATCGAGCGTGGCGACGAGAGCCGCTATGCCCGCGGGGTTGTGCGCACCGTCGATCACGACCATGGGTCGATGCGCCACGACCTCCATCCGACCGGGCACGCGAACCTTGCCCAGGGTCGCTCGAACCACCTCGTCGCCCAGTGCTCGACCGAGGAATGCCTCGGCGGCCACGATGGCGGTGGTCGCGTTCACTCCCTGATGAATGCCGTGAAGTGACACGACGACCTCGTCGTAGCGAGCGTAAGGCGTCCGCAAGGTCACGAGTCGTCCGCCGAGTGCGAGGTCGTTTCGCTCGAGGTCGAAGCTGTCGCCGAGGAACCACGGTGTCGCGCCAAGCTGGTCCACGCGC
>JAJZSX010000327.1 GCA_021849435.1 Actinomycetes bacterium
CTCGGCATGGTGCTGGGCTGGCTGGTGGGCATCGGGGCGCTGAACTACCCGTTGGCCAAGATCGTCGGCAAGGAGCCGCCGGCAGAAGTTGAAGTCGAGGGGTGGAGCAAGTACTTCCGCTACAGCACCAACCACAAAGTGGTCGGTTTGCAGTACGTGGTCGGTGTGATCCTCTTCATGTTCACCGGTGGACTGCTCGCCATGGCAATTCGCACCGAGCTGCTGAACCCGACGACCCACGTGTTCGGTCCCGGAACTTACATTGAGATTGTCTCCGAGCACGGCACGATCATGATGATGATGGCGACGTCGATCATCGTGGGTCCGTTGGGTAACTACTTGGTCCCCTTGATGATCGGATCGCGCCAGATGGCGTTCCCGCGCATCGAGGCGTTCAGCTTCTGGATCTTCATGGCCGGCTACATGGTCATCTTCTCGGCTCTGCCCTACGGCGGTTTCAACACCGGGTGGACGGGCTACGCCCCGCTGCAAACCCAGAACGGCCCCGGCATGATCTCCTACCTCTTCGGGTTCGCGGTCATCGGTTTGGGAATGATGGCCGCGGGCTTTAACATCGCGGTCTCGATCATCAACTACCGCGCCCCGGGAATGACCTGGAGCCGTGTGCCGATCTTCGTGTGGTCGATCCTGGCCACGGCGTCACTGCTCACCCTGGCCACGCCGGTGCTGTTCTCCGCGGGACTCTTCGGAATTCTCGACAAGACAGTCCAGACTGCCTTCTACGTCGACGAGCACGGCGGCAGCTCGTACCTGTGGCAGAACCTGTTCTGGTTCTTTGGCCACCCCGAGGTGTACATCATGGCGCTGCCCGGATTCGGCATCGTCGCCGAGATCCTGCCGGTTTTCACTCGTAAGCCGCTCTTCGCCTACAAGGTAGCGGCCTCGGGAATGATCGGTGTGGCCCTGCTGTCGTTCTTCGTGTGGCAGCACCACCTCTTCCAGAGCGGTATCAACCCCGACATGCGGCCACTGTTCATGCTGACGACCGAGCTCATCTCGATTCCGACCGGATTCATCTTCCTGGTCGGCATGGGAACTCTCTATCGAGCGAAGATCCGCTTTGAGATACCCATGCTGTTCGCGATGGCCCTGTTCTTCAACTTCCTAATCGGTGGCGTCACGGGCGTGTTCTTGTCGGACGTGCCGGTCAACGTGACGGTGCACGGAGGGTTCTTCGTCCTCTCGCACTTCCACTACACGATCATGGGTGGTCTGCTCTTCGCCTTCATGGCCGGTCTGTACTACTGGCTGCCGAAGATGACGGGAATGATGATGAACAAGAAGATCGGCCTCGTCCACTTCTGGATGATGTTCGTCTTCTTTAACCTGACCTTCTTCCCGATGTTCATCATCGGCTTGTTGGGCCAGCCGCGTCGAGTCTTCACCTACGCGAGCAACCTGCAGGGTCTGAACGACTTCTCGTCGATCAGTGCGTTCCTATTGGGAATTTCCTTCATCGTCTTCGCCTGGAACCTCGTCTACTCGATGTGGATCAGCCCGCAGAAGGCACCGGCCAATCCGTGGGAGTCGCTCGGCCTCGAGTGGCAGACCGCGACCCCCGTGCCGGCGCACAACTTCGATCGCATCCCCGTGATCATGACCGACCCGTACCACTACAGCGAAGTCAACGCTCCGGCTCTAGCCGACTTCGGTGGCCCGGCTCCGGTCGCCAGCGACACTTCGTCCACCAGCAACCCGGCGTAGCAGGGAGAGGAAAATGACTGACACCTTCAAGGGATCCAAGTACGCGCTGGCGACGCCGGAGGAGCGCGAGTTCGAATTACGCTCGCACCTCGGCGCGATATGGACGGGGGGTCGACTGTTCATCGGCATGTACACGTTCATGCTGGCGTCGCTCGCCTTCGCGTACTTCTACCTGCGTTCGAGCAACAACGCCGAGCTCTGGCGTCCGAATCACATCACGGCGCCGACGTACTACGGCTTCTTCATCTACGGCTTCATGGTCCTGACCGCGATTCTCGCGATCTACGGGCAGTGGCGCCTGCGCAAGGGTGAGATCGCCGATTGGCAGGTCGCGGGCTGGACGGGCGTGGCCTCTGGTCTGATCGCGCTGTTCTTGCAGATCTGGGAGTTCACGCGCGTGCCCTTCTACCCGGGCTCGAGCGGCTACGCATCGACCTTCATCGGTTACGCCGTGATGAACATCGGAACGATCGCGGTGGGAACCTATTGGCTGGAGACGACCCTGGCACGCAGCTTGCGCTTGCGTCGCGAGCTGGGCGAGGGCGCGGAGCTCTCTTCGAGTCCCTCGGCGCAGTCGTTCAGAGCCAACGTCGCCTCCATGACGTACAACTGGGGCTTTATCGCCCTCGGCGCGACGCTGTTCTTGGTGCTGTTCTACCTGATGTAGGCGGGACGGACGACCTGATGGTCGCGGTCAGAAGGTGTAAGCCAAAGGTGTGTGAAACGAGAATGAGGTCAAAATGCTAGGTGCAGACGGGTACATCGGCGCACAGGTCCAGACAATGGTGGTTCTGCTGGGCGTGCTGTTCGGCGTCATTATTTGGGGATTCTTCCAGCGTCGCCCCTCGAAGTGACGCGGCGCGAGAATCTCCGTACGGCTGACGGGGTCGAGAGGCTCCGCGACGTGCTCGCCGTTCTCGGCGTTGCCGTGTGGCTGGTTGCCGTGGTGTCGCCCCTGGCGTCGTGGGCCCGGCACTACGAGTTCGCCCAGGCGGTGCAGTTCGGTTTGATCGCCATGGTGGTGCCGGCACTGTTGGTGACCGGTGCACCGTGGAAGCGTGTAGGGCTCGCCTCGGGCGAGCCCTTTCGCGTTGGTGACGACGGCGCCATTGTCTCACCCACGGCGCCGCGCGCCATGGACCGCATGGCGATGCGCGCTAGACGTCGCAGCGGACACGTGCACGTCTTCACTGTGGGCTTGTTGTACCTCGCCCTCATCATTGGCTGGCGCACGGCGCCGGTGGTCAACGCCCTCGTGCACCACGGGTGGCTCGTCGTCGTCGAGTCTCTGAGCCTGGTGGCGAGCGGGGTGTGGCTCTGGCTGACGATCGTGGAGTCGCCGCCGGTCAGCGCGTCGACCACGCGGCCCTTTCGCATCGGCGTCGCCGCGGTTGTGATGTGGACGGTGTGGATCATCGCCTACCTCAACGGCATGTCCCAGGTCTCGTGGTACGGGGCATTTGCGCACGTGCCCGGTCACGGACTGTCGCTCTTCGCCGATCAGCAACTGGCCGCCGGCTCGATGTGGCTGCTGTCGGCCGCGACGTTCATGCCGGTGGTCTTTTGGAACCTCATCCACTGGCTGCAGTCCGAGGAGGATCCCAACGAGGAGCTCACGAGGCTCGTGCGCGAGCAGCGCAGCCGAGGGACCTTCGACGCGTCGGCCTAGTCGCCGCTATGCAACCGCGGGCAACTGGACGAGCTTGAGCGGGTAGAGACGACCACCGAGCAATGCGTTGGCCTTTGACCACTCAGCCATCGCCTGGGCGTGCTCGAGGTTGAGCAGCGCCGTTCGCCGGCGCAGTGAGGCGATCTTCGTGGCGTCGCCAGGGTGGTTGTAGAGATACATGATGTCGTTGATCGCTCCAAGCGCGTCGGACGTGATCCAGGTCACGACGATCGTGTGCATGTTGTCGATGTGCTTGCCGGCTTTGGTGTCGAGGGCCTGGAAGTTGTTGGTCAGGTCATAGATCTCGCCACTCGTGAAAGAGCAGACGGACTGGTCGTCGGTCATCCACTTGGGGTACTTCTGGGGCCGCATCGGAGGAGCGGTACCAACGATCTTGGTCTCGTAGTAGTGGTAGATCTCGGATATCGCGTAGTTGCACG
>JAJZSX010000328.1 GCA_021849435.1 Actinomycetes bacterium
GATCTGTTGTGCTTGGGAATGCCAGTCGGCTGGAATCCCAACGACGACGACGCGCCGACGTCGAGGTAGAAGCCCGAGGTCACCGTGGCGCTCGATCCGGCGAAGGGGTGCAGGAGCAGGTAGGTGCCGATCACGGCGGCGACGATGACGACAATCGCGAGCCGTCGGACAAGCTGCAAGAACACGTGAGAAACCCCGAAGTGAATAGACGGTGTCTCTAGTCTGCCACAGACCATTGCGGCGCGAGTGTCAGCGGGACGAAACGCGACCGAGTTCGTGCATCGTCGAACGATGTGAAGCTCGAGGTCAGCGCCGTGTTTCGGTTCGTCGCACCGCCGTGGCGTCGTGCATCGGTGGGGCGGGGACCAGCGACGGGTCAACTCGAGCGTGTGACGTCTCGCTCAACGTTGCGTGACGCCCGAGTGAGTACGATGGCCGAGATCACGGGGAGGTGGGGTACGCGACGCGAAGGGGCCACGCGCACGAGGAGCGTAGTGAACGGACCGTCGTCGTCGACGTCCGTCGCCGGGCGACCCTGGTCGTGGCGGCAGATCCCGATTCGCTACCTCGGGGTCCTCGTGGGCTCACTTATCGCGTGGCAAGTGGTGGCGGTCAGTCACGTCTTTCCGAGTTTCGCGTTTCCGTCGCCGGCGAGCACTTGGGACTCGTTCCTCCAGACGTTGCACCACGGGTATCAGGGCTCGACGTTGCTCTCCGATCTGATGGTGAGCCTGGAACGGGTGTCGATTGCCTACGTGGGGGCCGTTGCGATTGGCGTGGTGCTCGGCTTCGCGATGACCCAGAGCCGCGCCGTATTCACCGTGGTCGATCCGTTTTTGCAGTTCCTTCGACCGATCCCGCCGCTCGCGTACATCCCGCTCTTCGTCGTGTGGTTCGGGATCGGCGAGATGCCCAAGGTGCTCTTGATCCTCGTCTCGACCGTTCCGGTGATTGTGATCAACACCATCAACGGCGTGCGCTCGACGCCCAACTACCGGATCGAACTGGCTCGAAACCTCGGCGCCAACCGACGCCAGATTCTCACGAGGGTCGTCTTCCCGTCGGCGCTGCCGGACATCTTCACAGGTATGAAGGTAGCCATCGGCGTGGCGTGGAGCACCCTCGTCGCGGCCGAGCTCATCGCGGCGAGCCGTGGGCTCGGCTGGTTGATCGAACAGGCGGGGACCGAGTTGCAGACGGGCATCGTGGTGACGGGGATCATTTTGATCGGCATTATGGGTTACCTCATGGACCTAGCCATCCGCGTGCTTGAGCGCGTTGTCATCCCCTGGCGAGACTTCGTGTGAGCGCGACGTGGACCGTGAAGCCGATCGAGCGGTGCGCGGACGTGGGATTTCTCATCCGTTGTCAACGCACGGACCACGCGGCGCCTGTAAGAATGCAGCAGGGCCTGTCAGCGCGTCCACCCGGTGCCAAGGGATTCGAGTGGACGAGTTGGCGGCGCGATGGAGATTCGAGGGAGGTCCAATGCGAACGATTCGTCGAGTGACTGGTGTGGTGTCGTCTCTGGCGCTCGCCGCCGGCGTGGCGACGCCACTCGCGAGTGGACTGTTCACGGCAACGCCGAGTGCGGCGTCGGTGAACGCGGGCTCGATCGCGATCGGCTACGAGAACAACGGCGCAGACCCGTCGATCATCTCGGTGGCCAACAAGTACTTCCAGCGAGAGATGGGCCGCGACGTGCGCCTCAAGTTGTTCACGTCGGGACCCGCGGCGCTCACGTCGCTCGCGTCGGGCCAGCTCCCGTTCATGTGCGGGTTGGGCATGCCGCCGGTGATCGCGGCCATTTCTCAGGGCGTCCCGCTCCAGGTGGTGTTCAACCAGGAGCGCTACACCAAGGACGCGGGGCTTGTCGTGAAGACCTCGAGTGGCATTAAGACAGTGGCGGGACTCGCCGGCAAGAGTGTCGGACTCGTGATTGGTTCGCAGTCGTCCTTCGAGCTCGCTACCTACGCTCGCCAGGCGGGGCTCAAGCTGTCGTCGGTGCGCCTGGTGAACCTCACGCCGCCGGAACTGCAGAGTGCGTGGTCGACGGGGCGCATCGAGGCGGCGGTCGTTTGGGACCCGGTCTATGACTTCCTCGTTACCCACGGCGGGCGGGTACTGATGGATGACTCAAAACTTCCCGTGACCGCAACGTCATTCAACATCTGTGTGGCGAACAAGTCCTTCGCGTCCAAACACCCGGCGGTAGCCAAGGCGTTCGTGAAGGCGCTCGGTGACGGCGTCAACTTCCTGACGACGCACCGGTCGGCTGCGATGCGGGTCATGGCTAAGGCCGCGGGGATCTCCGTGGCGACCGCCAAGCTCGAAATCGCCGGGTACCAGATCTACTCAGTGGCCGACCAAGCGACTGCAGCGGTACTGGGCACCTCACCGGCGACCAGCGCGAAGTCGGGTACGGCTCAGTCGCTGCTCAACAACTGGAAGGCGCTGTACAACGCGGGGACGATAACGGTCAAGCCACCCAAGTCGGCGGGCCCGTTCGTGAACCCGAGTTACGCGAAATAGGCGTGTTCGCTTGGTACTGCGCGTAGACCAGGTTTCAAAGACCTTCGACAGCGACGACGCGAGGCGTTCGACGCACCAGGTGTTCGACGAGTTCTCCCTCGACATCGCCGACGGCGAGTTTGTGGCGGTGCTCGGTCCCTCGGGGTGCGGCAAGACGACACTGCTGCGCATGATCGCGGGCTTCGATCGTCCCGACGCCGGACGGGTCCTCTTCGACGGGAGCGAAGTCACGGGCCCCGCGAGCGATCGCGTCGTGGTCTTTCAACAGCCCGGGTTGTTCCCGTGGATGGACGTGCGCCACAACGTGGCCTTCGGACTGCAGCTGCGTCGCCGTCGCATCGATTGGCGGCCCGTGGACGAGATCTTGACGACGGTGGGGCTGAGCGAGTTCGCGGGTCACGCGCCTTATGAACTCTCGGGAGGAATGCAACAGCGGGTGGCGTTGGCCCGCTCACTGGTGATGCGTCCGAAGATGCTCCTGATGGACGAGCCCTTTGCCGCACTCGACGCGCACCTGCGCCACGCAATGCAGATGTTCCTGCGCGAACTGTGGTCGGAGATTCGCACCACGGTGCTCTTCATCACCCACGACGTCGAAGAAGCAATCGTCCTCGCCGAACGCGTCGTCGTGCTCGGCTCGAACCCTGGCCGGATCCTGGGCGAGCTCGACGCGCGTGACGTGCACCCGAGCAGCGCCGACCTGTTGGACAACACCGACTACCGACGACTCCGCCACCGCGCCATTGAGCTCCTCGGTGAGCTGCCCTAGGGACTTTCGCCCTGGTGCCGACGGGGTGGTCGCCCGTCGATGCGACGTTCCATCGGCGGTGCACGGTGCACGGTGCACGCTCGCGAGGACGTGGCCGTCGTGACCGCACACTCGAGGTGGTGGAACTGGCCGTTGAGGTGATGGGTGGCTCGTGGCACCCGTGACGGAACAGGACTGGCCCGCACTGGGTGAGGCCACCCTGGATACGCGCGGGGCGGTGGCGCTGGCCCGACTGCTCGGGGCGCTGGCCGATCCGATTCGGCTGCGCCTGATCTCAATCCTCGCCGAACGTGGACCCACCTGCGCCTGTGACCTCGTCGGTCCACTCGAGCGCAGCCAGCCGACTATCTCGCACCACACGAAGGTCCTCGCCAACGTCGGACTCCTGCGTGGGACAAAAGACGGCCGTTCGATCTGGTGGAGCGCGGACCGCAACCGCTTGGCCATCGTCATTAAGGCCCTCGGGAACCCGTAACGGGCTCGGCGATAGTCGGTCGAAAGGTGCGGCGGTAATCTGAAGACG